>JAUHVS010000211.1 GCA_030424955.1 bacterium
TCAGCGGTGAGCAGGCGCATGGCCTCGCTCACCTTCACGCGCTTCTTCTTGGTGTCCTTGCCCCCGAAGCCGGGCAGCTTCGAGAACATGTCCTGGATCTGCTGGCCCATCTCCTCCATGCCCTGCCCCTGGCCGATGAGGCCCAGGGGCAGGCCGGCGGGGGCGCTGACCGCGTCGATCTCGATCTCCTGGTCCTGCAGCTCGCCGTCCCGCAGGCGGCGGCGCAGCTCGGCGCGGCGGTCCCCGCTGGCGACCGGGGCGGTGGCCCCGTCGGGCCCGACGGCGAAGTAGCCCGGGGTCGCGCTGGGCGCCGCGGGGGCGCTCTCGGCCATCAGCCGGTCGAGCACGCGGTCCTCGGCGCGGCGCGCGGCCTGCGCCTCCACCCGCTCCGCCTGCTCGCGCTTCACCATGCCGATGGACAGCTCGGTGAGGTCGCGGATCATCGACTCCACGTCGCGGCCCACGTAGCCGACCTCGGTGAACTTGCTGGCCTCGACCTTGATGAAGGGCGCCTGAGCCAGCCGCGCCAGGCGGCGGGCGATCTCGGTCTTCCCGACCCCGGTGGGGCCGATCATGATGATGTTCTTGGGCGCGATCTCATCGCGCAGATCCTCGGGCACGTGCCGGCGGCGCCAGCGGTTGCGCAGGGCGATGGCCACAGCGCGCTTCGCCTTGTGCTGGCCCACGATGTCGCGGTCCAGCTCGCCCACCACCTCCCGCGGCGTGAAGACAGGTCGCTCGGTCTCGGTGCTCACGCCCCGCCCTCCTCGGGCCCCGCCGTGGACGGCAGGGCCTCAACCACAAACTGGTCGTTGGTGTAGATGTCGATCTCGGAGGCGACGCGCAGGGCCTCCCGCGCGATGGTCTCGGCGTCGAGGTCGGTGTGCCGCAGCAGGGCCCGCGCCGCCGACAGCGCGTACAGCCCGCCGCTGCCGATGGCGATGGCGTCGCCGTCCGGCCGGATGACGTCGCCGTTGCCGCTGATGAGCAGCGTCAGGCTGGCGTCGCCCACCAGCAGCATCGCCTCGAGCCGCCGCAGGTAGCGATCCGTGCGCCACTCCTTGGCGAGCTCCACGGCGGCCCGCTCCAGGTGCGCGTTGTAAGCCTTGAGCTTGGCCTCGAACTTCTCGACCAGCGTGAAGGCGTCGGCGGTCGCGCCCGCGAAGCCGGTCAGCACCCGGCCATCGAGCAGGCGCCGCACCTTCACCGCGCGGCCCTTCATGATGGAGTTGCCCAGGGACACCTGGCCGTCGCCACAGAAGACGAGCCGGTCGCCCCGGCGCACGGCCAGGATCGTCGTACCATGGAAGGTCGGGGACTCAGACATCAGGGCCTCAAGGGTTCGCGGGAAAGCGGGACGCTAGGCACCGCCCCCCCACGTGTCAACGCACAGCGGCCCCCAGGCCCCGGGCGACGCGCTGCGCGCGGGGCGGGCCTCAGGCGGGTTCGCGGGCGTCGTCGTCGCTGCGCGCGCGGGGGTGTGCGCCGTCGTAGGCGCTCATCAGCTTGGCGAGGTCGACGTGGGTGTAGCGCTGGGTCGTGGCCAGGCGGCTGTGGCCCAGCTGCTCCTGGATCGTGCGCAGATCGGCACCGGAGCCCAGCATGTGGGTCGCGCAGGCGTGGCGCAGCCAGTGGGGCGTCGCGCCGCCCTGCCGACACGCGGGGCGGTGGCTTGCCACCAGCCGCTGCACGCTCCGGGCGCTCAGCCGCCCCCCACGCTGGTTCAAGAACAGCGCGTAGGGGTCCTGGCCGTCGGGGCCTTGGAGCGCGCCCCGCCGCGCCAGCCAGGTCTCCACCGCCAACAGCGCCATGCGGCCCATGGGCACCACGCGGGTCTTGTTGCCCTTGCCCGTCACCCGCACGGTGCCGGTGTCGAGGCTCAGATCCGCGCGGTTGAGGCCCACCAGCTCACTGACCCGCAGGCCGGCCCCGTAGGCCAGCTCCAACAGGGCGCGGTCCCGCAGGCCCACCGGGCCGTCGCCGGTGGGGGCCTGCACCAGCCGCTCCGCGTCGTCGGCCGACAGGGCCCGGGGCGCGGGCTTGGGCTGCTTGGGGCTGCGCACGCGGGCCGCCGGATCCACGTCCAACGCGCCAGTGCGCACCAGGAAGCGGAAGAGCGCCTTCACCGCCGCGAGCTTGCGCGCGATGGTCGGCGCCGCGAGGCCCGCCTGGTAGAGGCTGGCCATCCAGCGGCGGATCGCGAGCGGGGTGACGGCGGCGGGATCGAAGGGGGCGTCCGGGGCGGCGTGCGCCGTGAAGGCGCTGATGTCGCGCAGGTAGCCGGTGATGGTGTGGGGGCTCGCCCGCTTCTCAGCGGTGAGGTAGTCGCGGAAGTCGGCGAGGGCGTCGGGCATGCAGGTAGGATAGCGCCCTACACCGCCCGCCGCCACTCGGGCGCCGCTCAGGCGCCGCTCGGAGGCGGCCAGCCCTCGGCGGCCCACCACGCCTCGAAGTCCGCCTCGGCGCGGGCGGCCTGGCGGGCCTTCTTCTCGTGCTTCTTCTCGCGGCGGCGCTTGTCGATGGGCGCGACCAGGCTCCAGTTCAGGTTGCTCGGGCTGTACGCCGACAAGATGCCATCGGCGCGCAGGTGGCGCCGCAGCGCGCCAAAGGCGGTGGTGGGGGGCGGCACCGGGGCGGGCTTGCCCTGCAGGCGCGCCAGCAGGTGCCACGCGATGAGCTGCCCGCAGGCCGTCGACTCCACGTAGCCCTCGACCCCGGTTATCTGCCCGGCGAAGTACAGATCGGGATCGTCGTGCCAGTGCAGGGCGTCCGTCAGCAGGCTCGGGCTGTGGACGTAGGTGTTGCGGTGCACGCTGCCGTAGCGCAGGAAGACGGCGTCCTCCAGGCCGGGCAGCGTGCGGAAGATCCGGCGCTGCTCCGGGTACTTGAGCCGGGTCTGGAACCCCACCATGTTCCAGGCGCTGGCCTCGCGGTTCTCCATGCGCAGCTGCACCACCGCGTAGGGGCTCTCGCCCGTGCGCGGATCGGTGAGGCCCACGGGCTTCAGCGGGCCAAAGGCCAGGGTCTGCACGCCCCGCTCGGCCATCACCTCGATGGGCAGGCAGCCCTCGAAGTACTTGGCCTCTTCAAAGGCCTTGGGCACCACCTTCTCGCCCGCCTGAACGGCCGCCACGAAGGCCTCGTAGCCCGCCTGGTCCAGCGGCACGTTGGCGTAGTCCGCCGACTCGCCCTTGTCGTAGCGGCTCTGCCGCCACACCACGTCCCAGTTGATGCTGTCGGCGTCGATGATGGGGGCGATGGCGTCGTAGAAGTACAGGCTCTCGCGGCCCGCGCGGGCGGCGATGGCCTGCGCCAGCGGCGCGTCCGTCAGCGGCCCGGTCGCGATGACCGTCAGCCCCTCGGGGATGGCCTCGACCACCTCGTGGGTGACCTCGATCAGCGGCTGCGCCGCGATGGCCGCCGTCACGGCCTCAGCGAAGCGATCGCGATCCACCGCCAGCGCGTCCCCAGCGGGCACGGCGTGGGCGTCGGCGGCCTGCAGGATGACGCTGCCGGCCCGGCGCATCTCGCGCTTGAGCTGCCCGATGGCGTTGCTTGGGTTGGCGCTGCGGAAGCTGTTGGAGCACACCAGCTCGGCGAGCTGATCGCTGGTCTGCGCGGGCGTGCGCTTGTGGGGCTTCATCTCGAAGAGCCGCACCGGCACCCCGTGCGCGGCCAGCTGCAAGGCCACCTCGCAGCCCGCGAGGCCGCCCCCCACCACATTCACCGGCGTCATGTTCTCCCTCTCGTGCCCGGCTGACTGCGGGCATACCGACCACCAGGGGCCGCGCGGAGCCAGCCATCCAGCTCCAACATCGTCGCTTGCAGGCTGGCCTCGGCCACCGTCAGCCCGGCCTGCTCGGCGAGCTGCACCAGCGGCTGAGCCTCGGCGCTGGCCACCGCCCAGAGGGCGTGCCCCTCGGAGGGGCCACGGGCCTCGGCGGCCGGCGCCACCTGCGCCTCGACGCCCAGCGCCTCGGCCCAGCCCGCCGGGTGCATCAAGATCTGTGCGCCCTCGGCGATCAGGGCGTGACAGCCGGCGTGCAGCGGGCTGTCCATCGGGCCGGGCACCACCCACACCGGGCGCCCCATCGCCAGGGCGCTGCGCGCGGTCTGCAGCGAGCCGCTCCGCAGGGCCGCCTGCACCACCACGGTGCCTTGGCTGAGGCTCGCGATCCACGGGTTGCGCCGCGGGTAGGTCCAGTGGGCGGGGGCCTGCCCCAGGGGGAAGGGGCTGACCATGGCGCCCGAGGCCACCACCCGATCGAAGTCCGCCCGGTGGCTGACCGGCCCCGCGCGGTCAAGCGCCGCGCCCAGGACCACCACCGTGCGGCCGCCGGCCGCCAGCGCTCCCCGGTGCGCGGCGATGTCGATGCCGAAGGCGCCCCCGGACACGATGGCGACGCCCCGCGCGGCGGCCGCGGCGGCGATGCGGCCCGCGATCTCGCAGCCGTACGGATCGGCGCGGCGGGCACCCACGATGGCGAGGCGGGGGGCGCCGGGCAACGTCCCGCGGCCCCGCAGCGCGCCCGCTGGCCAGTCGGCGCCGCGGCTGGGATCGTCGGCCAGCACCGCCCAGGCGCCCTGGGCGCGCAGGGCTGCGGCCTCACCGTCTGCGAGGGGGTAGCAGGCTGCCTTGGGCGGAGTTCCAGACATCGCGGCGGTCTCAGCGGGGCCCGAGCGGCCCTGTCCCGGCCGCAGCGTTCAGTGATCTGATGAGGGAGGGGCCGGGGCGCTGCGGGGGCACATGCACCATGGGCTGAGGGCCACCCGACGCGGCGGGGCCCGCCCGGTCAGGCCGCGCTCAGTAGCTGCGCTCCATCAGGAGCCGGTCGCCCCGGTGGATCTCCTGGGCCGCCCGGGTCACCAGCGCGGTGGCGGTGCGGTCCTGGGTCTCGACCACCATGAGCTCGCCGAGCTGCTCAGCGGGCAGCCGGCCCTGGGCCTCATCGTCCAGATCCAGGTAGTCATCGGAGCGGCGCAGCACGAACAGGCGGTTGCCGACCTGCACGCCGTCCTTCTCGCCGCGATCGATGAAGACCACGTTGAAGGTGCCCATCTCGACGATGGGGCGCAGATCGTCGACCACGTAGCCCTCGAGGTCGATCAGGTTCTGCTTGGGGGCCACGCGCACGTTGTGCTTGCGCTCGGGCATGAGCAGATCGCCGCGCTCAATCTCGAAGAAGGAGTCGTCGATGATGGCCCGGGCGAAGTGCTCGTCGACCTCGGTGATGCGCACGACGCCGGTGACCAGCACCTTGCGGCCCAGCTCGTCGCCGGTGGCCGGGTGCACCACGTCATTCAGCACCCGGTAGGTGCTGAAGCGCTGCCCGGGGCGCGCCTTGTCGAGCTCGTCCATCTTCAAGTAGACGACGTCGCGCTCGGCCAGGTAGCGCTTGTCCTTGGGCGAGCGAGACAGCACGCCGACCCGCTCGGGCGGCTCCTCGGCGATGTAGCCCTCGCTCAGGTTGACCTGGCTCGCCTGCTGCGAGCCGACCACGTAGGTCAGGGTCGGCAGGCCGCCGGCCACGCTCTCGGCCGTCGGCGGCACGTACAGCCGCAGCACGTCCCCCGGGTAGATCCAGTGCGGGTTGGTGACATGCGGGTTCATCGCCCACACCGTCGGCCACGCCCAGGGGTCCTGGAAGAACTCGTTGCAGATGTCCCAGAGGGTGTCCCCTGGCTCGACGACGTACTCCTCGGGCAGGTCGTCGCCCGACATCGAGATGAGCTTCTGCGCGGGCGCGCTCTGGGCCGCGAACATGATGGCCACGGCGGCCAACAGAGACATCAGGCGGGCCTGCATCTGCGAGTCCTTTCGAGGGGGGCGATGGGGCATCGATCCCCTCACATGCGGCCGGTGCTCTCGAGCACCCGCGACGCCTCACGCGCCGCCGGGCCACCCGGGAACAGGGCCATCAGTCGGGCCAGGGTCTCGCGCCCTTCGGCGGGCTGCCCCAGCTTCATCTGTGTGCGGCCGATCATCAGGAGCGCGTCGGCCACCTTGTTGCCGGTGGGGTGCTGCTCCACCACCGCGCGGAACGCCTTGAGCGCTGCCGGATACCGGGCCTGCTCAAAGCGGGCGGTGCCCAGCAGGTGCAGGGCGTTGTCGGCGAAGTCATGGCGCGGGTAGCGCTGCACGAAGTCGTCGAGGGCGGCCACCGCCGCCGTGACGCTGCCCCGGTCGTACAGCCCGCGGGCGCGCCGGTAGGCCATGAGCGCCTGATCCATGGGGGCGGTGTCGCCCAGGCCGTCATCCACCACGGGGGCCGGCGCGGGCGTCGGGGCCTCGCCGCGGCCGCGGGGTGGCAGCGGAGAGGCCGCCACCGGCACCACGCCGATGTTGCCGGCGTTCGCCGCGTTGGCGGGCGGCGGGACCGGGCCCGACGGGCCGCGGCGCCGGCGCGGGCCGTCTACGTCGGACTGGGTGATGGTGACCACCGGATCCTCTTCGGGCGCCGGGCTGGGCGCCGCGGGCGACAGCTTCACCACTGGCAGCGGCCGGGGCGCCGTGCTGCCCCCGTGCAGGGCGCGGGCCTCGGCGCGATCCTCGAGCAGCTCGAGGCGGTCTTGCAGGGTGCGCAGCGAGCGCCGCTGGGCCTGGAACGACTCGCGCAAGACCTGCGTCTCGCGGCGCGCCGCGTCCAGCTGACCCTCCACGCGCTCCAGCGTGGCGCCGTAGCACCCGCTCAGACAAAGCGCGAGGGTCGTGAAGCCTAGGGGCCGGACCAGCTGCACGTGTGCTCCGTGATGACGGCGATCGGGGTGATTGTCGGCCCGCCCGTGCGCAAGTGTCAATGCTGCCGCAGCCCCTCAGGGGTCGAACGCCGTTGTTATCGCGCAGGAAACGGGGCGGGGCGGGGGCCGACGGGCGCGGCCGGCCCGCGGCGCGCCGCTGCAGACAAGGCGCGCCGCTGAGGGCGGGTGCAGGCGCGACCGCCTGCGAGGGCGGCGCAGCCTGCCGAGGGCCCGCTCAGGGCGCCATGTTGGGGATGACGCAGTCGGTGGGCTCGCAGGGCATCTGGCCCTCGGGCAGCACGGCCGGATCGCGGCAGCCGGTGAAGCAGCCGAGGAAGTCGAGCTCCTCGGGCTGGCCGTTGCCGTCGGTGCCAATCTCCACGGTGCCGAGCCAGACGCCGCCGTTGAGGCGGTCCACCCGCAGATCACCGTCGGTGTCGGCGTAGAAGGCCTCGCCGGTGAGGCGGAACTGCTCCGGCTCGAACTGCAGGCGCGCCACCTGGTCGACGATGACGTCGCCCAGCGCGTCCACGAGCACGTCCTGGCAGATGCCCTCGCCCAGCAGATCGTCCACCGACTGGCAGGGGCCCTCCATCAGCACCCCGAGCGCCGCCTGCAGCGTGATGGGGCCGGCGTCGCCGAGCACGGCCGGCAGCACCCACTGCTCCATGATGGCGAGCAGCAGCAGGCCGTAGCGGAAGCGCAGGCCGTGGGGCTCGATGACCAGCTTGTCGCCGTCGAGGCGCGCGTCGAAGCGGCCCTCGATGACCTCCTGGTTCATCTGGCTCGCCGCGCGGATCGGGAAGTCGCGCTCGCACGGGGCCTGCATGCAGCCGTTGCGCCACACCACCCGGAACCGCTGCCAGCGGTTGAGGTTCTCGCCCTGCAGGCGGTTCATGTCGTCGGGCAGATCGGCGGCGAACTCGAGCTCGCCGATGATGGTCAGCTCGCCCGCGATGGTGAACACGTCGCTGATGACCGTGAGGATCGTCTGGATGTTCTCGGGCAGGCGGTCGAGCAGGTTGTTGATGATGGCGCCGCCCAGGGCCCCGCCGAGGGCGTCGCAGACGCCGCCCGCGTCGAGCAGGTCGCAGACCAGGCGCACCACCTGCTGGCCGCGGTCCGGATCGTCGCTGCCGATGATGGCCAGGGCACGCACGATCTCGGCCACGAGGCCGAGGGACTCGGGCACGGGCGAGTTCATGTCGCCCATGCGGGTCGCCTCGAGCAGGCCGATGAGGTCGATCTCGTTGCGCACCCGGAACTCGGGCTTGCCGAAGGCCAGGGGCAGGTCGGTGACGTTGACCTCGACCGCGGCGCGCTGGCCGTTGAAGCCGAGGGTCTCGGTGAAGAAGTGGGCCGGCAGCGGCGGGTCGTAGCCGTAGGGCTCGCTCGGCAGGTCGAGGGTCGCGGTGTAGGTGTAGCTGTCGTCGGTCGGGTCGGGCGCGGCGTCGGGCTCGAGGGGCGCGGCGTCGGGCTCGGAGACCTCGGCGTCGGGTTCGGCGGGCTCGGCGTCGGGCAGCGCGGCGTCGGTGATCTCGACGGGCGGGTCGCCGTCGACGGGGTCGTCGCAGCCGGCGGCGAGCAGCAGGGCGCAGAGGGGAACGAGGCGCTTCACGGCCAATCTCCATCGTGGTCGGCGCGGTCGACCCGGCGAGCTTCACGGTGCCCGCGGGCTGGGCGGCGATGGCGCGTTCGGTGGGCGCGCCGCCCCGGCTGACCGATCCGCCGCGGCCGTGGAAGAAGACGGGCTTCAGGTCGTGGCGGGAAAGCGTGCGCGTGATGCGGCGCTGGGCCTTTTCCAGTTCCC
>JAUHVS010000212.1 GCA_030424955.1 bacterium
GTGAGGGTGGCGAGCGCCCCGAGCGGCCGGCGCCCCCGGCCGACGGTGAGGGTGGCGAGGACGCCCCCGCGCGCCCCCGTCCCTGACCGTCACCAGCCGGCGCGCTGCGCTGGCTGACCCCGCCTTGAGTTGAGCGCCTCTGCGCGCCCCGCCTGCTGCCCCGCGACCGCGAGGGCCGGGCCCCATCCCGCGCTCCCCTCGACCCACCCGGCGCCGGCTACCGGCCCGCTGCGGCCTCCAGCACCAGCATCGCCTCGGTGAAGGGCTGGTACTGGTCGCCGCCGAGGGGCACCCGCCACACCCGCGCCAGGTGGCCCCCGACCCGCCAGAAGGGCCCCAGCGGGGCGAGCGCCGACAGCGCAGCGAGGGCGTCCTCGGGGCGGGCCAGCCCGCTGCGGGCGCCGCGCTGCCGCCACAGGCCCCGCAGATCCACGACAGACAGCGGCACGTGCAGCCAGGTCGACAGGTCGAGCCGCCGGGCCGCGTTGGCGTCGGCGTACTCCAGGCCCCAGGTCAGGCGGTCGGCGAAGCGCGCGCTGAAGAGCAGCCGGCCGCCGACGGCGCCGGCATCCAGCCGGCCGGGGGCCTGGGCCCAGCGCCAGCGATCCACCAGCCAGCCGGTGTCGAACACCGCCCAGTCGTAGCCGGGCCCCGCGAGGATCAGCTCGCCCCCGAGGGCCAGGTGCCAGCCGTCGGGCAGCGTCCACTCGCCGCGGGCGCCGCCGTGCCAGCCCAGGCAGGTCTGCACCAGGTTGAGGTCGGTCACCAGGGTCAGCGCCCAGGCCTCGGCCTGCCAGGGGCGCAGGCTGAGGTCCAGGCCGGCGGCCGGGAGCACACCGTAGGTGGCGTGGGGCCAGCCGGCGTCGTCGGCGCCGTCACTGAGCCGCCGGGGGCGGTGGGTGTCGAGGGCCAGGGTGCCGCCGAACTCCACTTGTTCGGCCATGAAGTGGGTGTAGGCCCGCGCGCCGGCCACGGGGGCGCCGAGCACCTGATCCACGAAGGCGTCGAGGCCCACGGGCCAGCCCGTCTGGTCGGGGGGCAGGGCCACCGCCAGCCCGAGGCGGGCGTGGTCGTCGTCCACGCCGTTGTGGTAGCGCCGCACGAGGGTGCCGTGGCCCAGGGTGACGTCCACCAGGCGGCCCGCGGTGACCGCCTGGCCGACGCGCACGAAGCGCAAGACCCGGCCCAGGTCGGCGACCTCGTCCCAGTCGCGGGCGCGCAGGCGGTGGTCGGCCAGGCCGACCCGCAGGGGCGCCTGGAGGGACAGATCCAGGCCGAAGCCGGCGACCCCGATCCACGGGCGCACCGACCAGACGCCCTGGTCGGCGATCTGGCCGACGCCCAGGCCCACCCCGAACTCCAGGGCGGCCCGCCGGGCGGCGGGGATCGGCGGCGGGGGGTCAGGCGCCGGCCCGGCGGCGGCGCTGGGGGCGAAGCACCCGATGAGCAGCGCGAGGGGGAGGGTGGCCACGGGCCGACGGTACTGGATCTGCGCTCGCCCGATAAGGGCTCAGGGGCAGCGGCCGGGGGCCTGCACGCAGTCCCGGGCGGCCTCCGCGAGGCGGCGGGCGCTGGCGCGGTGGGCGGCGCCCTGCACGCTGTTGGCCAGGCGCAGGGCGTCGGTGGGGTGGCCCGCGCGCAGGGCCGCGTAGGCCAGGCGGTAGCGCTGCCCGTCGGTGGGGGCGGTGAGGCGGGGGCCCAGGGCGTGGGCCGCGGGCCAGCGCTCGGCGGCCAGCAGCAGGTCGAGGCGCTGCGCCAGGCGCTCGCCCAGATCGGGCACCCGGGCGTTCCAGCGCAGGGCCTGTGCGAGCTGACCGGCGCGCTGGGCCTGGCCCGCGGCGGCGTGCCAGGCGGCGGGGCGCTGGCGGGCGAGCCGGGCGTAGAGCCGCGCGGCCACGGCGGGGGCGCCGGCGGCGGCCCACAGCCGCGCGCGCTGCTCCTGGGCGTCGAGGTCGTCGGGATCAAACAGCAAGAGCTGCTCGATGACCTCGGCGGCGGCGCGCGGATCGCCCGCCGCGTAGAGGGCGCTGGCCAGGGCGCGGTGGGCCTGCCGCCGGGCGGCGGGATCGGTGAGCTGGGCCGCCAGCGCGCGGGCGGGGCCGATGAGCTGCACGCTGGCCAGCAGGGCCACCGCCTCGCGGCGCAGCAGATCCGCCGTGGGCACGCGGTCGAGGCCCTGGTGGAGCACAGTCAGCGCCTCGGCCGGCTGCTCCGCCTCGCGGTGGGCGCGGGCCCACAGGGCGTACAGCACGGGGTCATCGGCCGCCGCAGCAGCGCCCCGCTCGAAGGCCTGGGCCGCCGCGGCGGGCTCGCCCAGCGCCAGCCGCGCCTGGCCCAGATACAGCCACAGCGGCGGGCGATCGGGCTGGGCCTCGAGGGCGCGGGTGAGGGCCTTGGCGGCGGGGGCGGGCTGGCCGGCCTCGACGTACACGGCCCCCAGCAGGGCGTCGTAGTCGGCGCGCGCGAAGCCGCAGGCCTCGCCGCGCTCAGCCCAACAGGCGCGGGCGCCCTGCAGGGCCTTCACGGCGCGGTCCAGCCGGCCGGCCGCCAGGTGGGACCGGGCCAGGGGCAGCCACGCCACGGGCGGGGGGGCGGCGAGGCCAACCACCAGCGCGAGGAGGAGGGCGCCCATCAGCGCAGCCGGAAGGTGAGGGTCTGGCGGGCCCACGCGCGCACGGGCTTGCCCTCGTAGGTGGCGGGCTGGAAGCGCCAGCGGCGCACGGCGGCCAGGGCGGCGGTGTCGAAGACCCCCGCGGGCGTGGCGCGCTCGACCTCGGCGGCCTCGACGCCGCCGCCCACGCCCACCAGCAGCCGCACCACCACCTGGCCTTCGACGCTGTTCGCGCGGGCAGAGGGGGGGTAGCGCGGGGGCGGGTTCACCAGGGGGGTGGGGGGCGCGTCCACCAAGCTGTCGTCGAGCACCAGGGCCTGCGCGGTGGGCAGGGCGAGGGCGGCGTTGCCGGCGCCGACGGCCACGGCCAGCCCGCCGCCCAGCGGGCCCAGGGCCAGGTCGCTCGGGTCGCCCAGGGCCGGGGCCTGGATGGGGCTGGGCAGGTTGAGGGCGGGCAGCGCGGCGGGGGCCGGGGCGTCCGGGGCCGGCGTGGCGGTGTCGGGGGGCGCGGTGGGGGGCGGCGGCTGGGGCACGGGCACCACCCGCGCGGCGGGGCGGGGCGGGGGCGGCGGGGCGGGGGGCACGGGGGCGCGCAGGCTCGCCAGGCCCCACAGCAGGGCCGCGTTGATCCCCAGCGTGAGGGCGAGCGCCAGCCCGTGGCCCACCAGCCCGTGCATCAGCGGGCCTCCACGTCCAGGCCCACGTCGTGCGCGCCGCCGCGGCGGCAGGCGTCGATGACCTGCACCAGGGTGCCGGTGTCGACCCGCTTGTCGGCCACCACCAGCACAGGGCGGTCGGGGGACCGCGTCAGCGCGTCGGCCACCCGGGTGCGCACCATCCAGGGGTTCACGGGCTCGCCGTCGATGTGCACCCCGCCCTGCACGTCCAGCAGCACCCGCAGCGTGCGGGTGTCGCTCAGCTCGCCCGAGCTGGCGCCGGGCCGCTCGATGTCGATCTGCAGGTCCTGGGTGAAGCGCGAGCTGACCATGAAGAAGATCAGCAAGATGAAGATCATGTCGATCAGCGGGGCCAGATCGATGGCCGTCGGATCGCCGTCGCCGCGCCGGATGTCGCCGAGCTTCATGGCTGGGCCTCCAGGGCGTCGAGGTGCAGCGCCAGCCGGCGGGCCCGCAGGTGCAGCAGGCGCTCGGTGATCAGCCCGGGGATGGCCACGGCCAGCCCCATCTGGGTGGTGGTGAGCGCCGCCGCGATGCCGCCGCTGACGCCGTGGCGGGGGTCGCCCTGCGCGTTGAGGGCGTCGAAGGTGTCGATCATGCCGCCCACGGTGCCCAGCAGGCCCAGCAGGGGGGCGGCGGCCACCAGCGCCTGGATCAGCGCGGCGTGGGTGGTCAGCCCAGCCCGCTCCCGGGCCAGCCACACCCGCCGCGGCACCGCGCGCGCCGGGCTCGGCGTGAGGCGCAGGCGCCACGCGCGCTGCGCGAGCAGGTACCAGAGCAGCAGCCCCACGGCGGTCAGCGGCCACATGACCAGGCCCCCCGACAGGAACAGCGCGCGCACGGCGTCGAGGGCGCTCATCCAGCGGGCTCGTCGTGGGTGTGGGTGGCGCCGGGGTGGTGGCCGTGGTCGCCCGGGTGGTGGTGGTGGGCGTGGGGGTGGTCGGCGGGCCGGTGGCAGGCCAGCTCGTGGATGGCCACCAGGCTGTCGGTCTGCAGCCGCGACAGGATGCGGCTGGCCCAGCGGTCGAGCAGGGTGTGCAGCAGCAGCGTGGGGATCGCCACGGCCAGGCCCAGCTCGGTGGTGACCAGCGCCTGGCTGATGCCGCCCGACAGCCGCTTGGGATCGCCCGTGCCGTACTCGGTGATGATGTCGAAGGTGGCGATCATGCCGGTGACGGTGCCCAGCAGGCCCAGCAGGGGGGCGACGGCCGCGGCGGTGCGCAGCAGGGGCAGCAGGCGCTCCAGCCGGGGCAGCTCGCGGAGCACGGCCCGGGCGGCGACCTCTTCGAGGTGCGCGTGGGGCTCGTCGGGCTCGGCCAGCAGCACGCCCATCACGCGCCGCAGGGCGCCGGGCCCGGCGAGGGCGTCGCGGGCGCCGGCCAGGTCGCCGGCGTGCAGGCGGGCGCAGACCACGGTGGTGACGCCCTTGCCGGCGCCGATGAGGGCCAGGCTCAGGGCGCGCTCGACGGCGATCAGCAGCGCCATGATCCCGAGGCCCACGATCACCCAGCCGATGAGGCCGGCGCTCCGGATCACGTCGAGCAGGCTGTGCTCGCGGGCGACGGGCGGCACAGGGCCGCTCGAATCATAAACAAAGACGGGGGCTTGCGCGGCGTCTTGGCCCGCCCTGAGCGCGCGGGCGGCGGCCCGCCCGTCGGCGACCACGGTGAGCGCGTCGTCCCCGGCGGGGCGCAGCGGGCCGCCCACGTCGTCGGCCAGGCCCAGCTGCGCGATGCGGCCGACGTGCAGCCGCTCGCCCTCGCGGGGGCGCCCCTCGGCGTCGAAGAACCGGCCGGGGGCCGCGCGCACCGCGCCGGCGACGTGCAGGTGGGTGACCATGCGCTGCAGGGCGTCCACCAGCCGCGCGCCGGGCTCGCCGTCGGGCAGGGTGTCGCCCAGCCCGCGCAGGGTGTTGCCGGCGGCCCTCAGCGTGCTGTCGAGCAGGGCGGCGTCGTCGGCGGCGCTGGCCGTGCGGTGGGTGACCTGCTGGGCCTGGGCCCGCGCGGCGAGCTCCAGGGCCTGAGCGTCCGCGAGCTGGGCCTGCAGCGCCGACAGCGTGCGCTGCTGTGCCCGTGCCTGCCGGGTGCGCTGCTGCTGGGCGGCCGCGAGCTCGGCGCGCAGGCCGTCGCGGGTGGCAGTGAGCTCGGCGATCTCCTGGGCGAACAGGGCGTCGAGGCCGGGCGCAGCGTGGGCGGCGGCGCTCAGCCAGAGCAGCGTGCAGAGCGCCGCGAGGGCCCGCAGGGCGCTCACTTCGGGCCCCCGACGCCCGGCACGGGCAGGCGGTACAGGCCGCCGCGCACGCCCTTGTCGAGATCGGCAAACAGCCGGCGCACCTCGTCGGGATCGGCGCCGGCGGGCAGGGGGTCGTGGCGCCAGGCGTCGCCCACCCGCCGCAGCCAGCCCAGGGCCCCGTCGGGCTGCCGGGTCAGCAGCACCACCATGCCCAGCTTCACCACCTCGACCAGCTGCGGATCGCCGCCGGCGCTGAGGGTCACGGGGGTCGCGGTGCGGGCCAGCTCGCCGGTGAGCCGCAGCTCATCCTCGGCCAGCCGCCACAGGCGGGCGGCGGCCTCGGCGGGGGCCAGGCGGCGGCCGGCCAGATCGTCCGCGAGGCGGGTCAGCGCAGCCCGGCGCTCGGCCTGGCGGTAGGGCAGGCTGCTGTCGATGGCGCCGCCGAGCACGGTGACGCCCACGCCCACCGCGTCCCGCAGCCGGGCCTGCGCTGCGGCGCGGGCGGTGTCGCTGGCCTCGGCCTGGGCGACGGCGTCCTGGTGGGTGCGCACGTGGGCCTGGGTGGCGGCGAGCTGGGCCTGCGCCTGGGCGATGCGCTGGGCCAGGCTCTGGGCCTCGGCGGTGGCGCGGGCGCGCTCGGCCACCAGCTCGGCCTCGAGGGTGCCGATCTCGCCGCGCAGGCCGGCGATGGCCTTGGCCTTGGCGGGCGCGTCGGTGGGGGGCGCGGCCTGCCCACGCACCGCCCACAGCAGCGCGAGGGCCAGGATCGCCGCGCGGGGCCTCACAGGCGGGTGTAGGTGCACAGGCCCAGCCCGTTCAGGTGCAGGCTCAGGCGCACCTGCTCGGCCACGAAGGCCTGCAGATCCGTCTCGTCGCGGTCGAGGTTGCCCACGTCGTCATAGAAGAACAGCGGATCGCCCGCCGCATCGAGCAGGCGCTCGCCGTCGGCGTCGCGCAGGTCGTTGAGGTCCTGGCCCGCCAGCTCATCGGCGGTCAGGTGGTCGTCGTCGCCGGCCATGGCCGCGAAGGGGTCGAAGCGCAGGGTGGCGTCGGTGCCGATGCGGTCCCAGAACAGGTGCACGGCGTGGGCGTTGATCACGGCGCCGGCGGTCTTGTTGTTCTCCACCACCAGCCCGCGGGTGCCGTCCACCCCGTTGCTGCAGCGGGTGTAGCGGGCGGGGGTCGCGAGGCCGAGCTCGAAGGTGACGGTGCGGCCGCCCTTGCTGGCCTGCCCCGCGATCAGCGCCGACCAGCCCGCGCTGGCCATGCGCGCCACGTCGGCGGGATCGGCCGTGCCCGTGGTGTCGGGCTGCGCGGCCTGCAGCTCGAAGCCCAGATCCAGCCGCTGGGCGGGCAGATCCGTGAGGGTGGTCAGGGCCTGGGCCGCGCCGCCGTTGGCGGTGAGATCCACCGCGACGGGGGTCTGCGCCTCGCCCGCCAGCGTGCCGCCCGGGGTGGTCAGGCGCACAGCGCCCAGCACCAGCACGTAGCGGTCGAAGGTCACCGACCAGCCGTCGGCGAAGGCGTGATCCACCTCGCCCTCGCGGTGGGGGAAGCCCACGCGGGTGGCCTCGCCGCCGCTGACCGTCAGCGCCAGGCCGCCGGTGCCGGTGACGTCATCGCTCCCGCAGGCCAGCAGGGAGAGGGCCGCGGCCAGGGGCAGCGCGGTGCAGAGGCCGGCGCGAAGGGGATGGCTCATGGGATCCACTCCAGATCATAGGTGTCGCGGTGGGTGGCGGCGCGCAGCCAGCCTTGGGCCACCGGGCTGTCGGCGGGGATGGAGGCCACGCCGTCGGCGTCGGCGGGGGGCAGGGTCGAGAAGTCGGCCTGCCAGAACCAGTCGCTCACCCGCACGCGCACCTGGGGCCCGCCGGGGCGGGCGTCGTCGAAGCGCACGTCGGCCACGCGGATGTCGGTGACCGCCTGCAGGGCGCGGTCGTCGCTCGGCAGGTCGAGCCCGCCGGCGAAGCGCACGGTGACGCCGTCCTTGGTGGCGGTGCCCTCGGCGTACAGGCTGTGGCCACGCAAAGGGGTCAGATCCGCGCCGTCGGCCAGCCGCACCGCGCCCGGCGGCCGCAGGTGCACCTCGAAGCGCCGGCAGGTGCCGAGCTGGCCGCTCGCCTCGCCCAGCGCCACGGTGGGCGCCAGCAGATCCACGGGGTACTGGGCCAGCAGCTCGCCGATGGTGGTGCCCTGCGAGGCCAGCACGTGGGCGTGGGCGACGCCGATGGGCAGCCAGCGGGTCCACCACGCAAAGGCGTCCTGGGCGACCTCGTCGAAGTAGAACGGCCCCAGCAGCGCGTGGGCCTGGGTGAGGGTCACCTGCCAGCCGCGGCCGTTGGTGAAGGTCGCGGGGCTGGCCCCCGGCTCGCCCACCCCCTGCAGGGACACGGGCACGGCGATGGGGCGCCCGGCGGTGTCGCTGCACGCGCTGGGGATCACCGCGGCGAGGCCCACCAGGGCCAGCCCGGCTAGCGCTCGGCGCAGACGGCCCATGTGTCCCTCACTTCGCACTGGCGGCCCACGCCGCAGCGGCGGGTGCCCCACAGCCCGTCCACGCAGTTCATGGCGTCGCCGTCGACGCACTCGCCGGCCTCGCCGGGGGTGCAGGCCGCGTCGACGGGGGCGCAGTAGGCCAGGTGATCCTCGCCCTCGCGGCAGACCAGGCCGTCGGCCGCGCAGTCCTTGCCCGCGTGCAGGTGCCCACCGACGGCGTCGCCGCCCACGTGGCACCACTGCACCGCGTCGTCGACGCAGTACTCCCAGCCGTTGCGCTCGGCGTCGCAGGGCGGGCCGGTGGGCGCGGCGGCGTCTCCGTCGTCACAGGCCAGCACGCCCAGGGCGAGGGCCAGCGCGAGGCCGGCCCGGCGGGCGGCGCGCTCGATGGATCGGCGGCGGTCAGTGCGCATGGGGGGCCTCCGTCGGCGGGGCGGTGGGCCCGCCCAGTAGATCCTCGACGTGCAGGGTGAGGGTCGCCATCGCCACCAGGGGCTCGCCCGCGGCGAAGTGGCGCATGGCCACC
>JAUHVS010000891.1 GCA_030424955.1 bacterium
GACGTCGCCGATCTCGTAGGCCGGCGAGTTGAAGGTGTCGCGCGGCAGGTTGCGCTGGATGAAGTCCACGTCGAGCTGGGCCACGTCGGCCTCGGTCGGGAACTGCACCTGGATGTTCGTGAGCTCGTAGATGTCGCCGCTCTCGCCTGCCTTGGCGGTCACGTCGAGCATCTTCTCCTTCTTCAGGAGCGTCTCGATGTTCCCGGCCGTCTGCTTGGCGCGGCGCGACAGCGCCTCCTCGACGTCGACCTTGTACTGGAGGTGAATCCCCCCCTGAAGGTCGAGGCCCAGGATCATCTTCTGGCTGAAGACGTTGGTGAACCACTTCGGCAGGGCGTTGCCCTGACCGTCCTCGTCACCCCCGGTGGCCGACAAGGTGGGCACCAGCATCAGGATCGACAGCACGATCAGGCCGACGACCCCCAGCGACTTCCACTTCCACTGACGGTCCATGCTAGTTCCCGTCCTTCTTGGCTGCGGCGTCAGCGCCGTCAGCCTGCTGATAAAGGTTCGCCTGGGCCCGAACGACCCGCACCTTGACGCGATCGGCGATCTCGAGAGTGATCTCGGTGTCGGTCAAGGCCACGACCGTACCGACAAGGCCCCCGTTGGTGACGACACGGTCACCCTTCTTGAGCCGGCTGAGCATCTCCTGATGCTCGCGCTGGCGCTTCTGTTGGGGGCGGATGAGCAGGAAATAGAAGACCGCAAACATGAGCAGCAGCGGCATCGCCTGCGCGGCGCAGCTCGCGCCAGCGGGGGCGCCCTGCGCTTGGGCAACGGTCAGAAGGATGAGCTCGTTCAATGCAGAATCCAGCGTCGCGGGGACGGATGCCCTGTCCCCAGGCGGGACGAGGGTCGCGAGGGAGTATCAGATCGCCTGTGATGAATCAACCCTGGGTAAAGGCCTGATGGAATGCGGCGAACCGGCCTTCGCGCAGGGCCGCTCGGATCTGCGCCATCAGGTTCAGGTAGATGTGCAGGTTGTGGATGCTCAAGAGGCGCTGCGCCAGCAGCTCCTTGGCCAGCAGCTGCTGGCGCAGAAAGCCCGCCGAGTAGCGCTGGCAGGTGTAGCACGTGCAGCCCGGATCGATGGGGCCGCGCTCATCGCGCCACTTCGCGTTCTTGAGGTTGGCCTTGCGCCGCCCGCCGTCGACGAAGATGCCGCCCTTGCGGGCGTTGCGGGTGGGCATCACGCAGTCGAACATGTCGACGCCGCGCGCGACGCCCTCGACGAGGTCGCGGGGCGTGCCCACCCCCATCAGGTAGCGCGGCCGGTCGGCCGGCATCTGCACCGTGGTGTGCGCCAGGGTGTCGTACATCTGCTCGATGGACTCCCCCACCGACAGGCCGCCGATGGCGAAGCCGTCGAAGGGGTGCTGGCAGAGCTCCTCGACGTGGCGGGTGCGCAGCGAGAGGTCCACGCCGCCCTGCACGATGGCGAAGAGCGCCTGATCGGTGCGGGTGC
>JAUHVS010000213.1 GCA_030424955.1 bacterium
CCGCGCCGCCGGCGCCGAGCGGAGGCGGCGGGTTGCCCCCCTGGATGACCACCCGCGGCGCGACCGCCACGATCTCGAGGGGCGCGGCCTCGTTGGCGATCTTGAGGAGCGCGCGATCCGGGCAGTCGGGGTTGGTGTTGCTGCAGGCGCGGATGGTGGTGCGGCCGATGCCCTGCTCGTCCAGGGCCAGCGCCCGGTCGGTGAGGACCCCGGCGGTGGGCGGATCGAGCCACAGCCGCACCGTGCCGTCGAAGGGCGCGCCGGTGTCGCGGCGATAGACCGCCACCTGGATCCCCGCGGTGTCGGTGCCGTTGGCCACCAGCGTGAGATCCCCCCGCAGCTCGCTGGCCTTCAGGAAGGTCCACACGACGTCCAGCGCCAGCGGGGGCGCCTCGCCCTCACCCGAGCGGCAGACGCCGCCCTGGCAGGTCAGGCCCTCGTCGCAGGGGGTGAGCCCGACGCGGCAGGCGCCGCCGCCCTCGCCCGGGTTGGGGGTGTCGTCAGCGCACGCGGTCAGCAAGACCACGGCGAGCAGGCAGCGAAGCAAGGTTGGAGCGCGCATGAACAGATGATACGCCCGGCGCCGACGCCGGGGCCAGCCCGCGCGCCCGGCGCGCCCGCGGACACCCGACCGGACAGCTGTCTCGCGCCCGACACTTGTCCGCGCCGGGCCTCGCCCGATCCGGCCCGGGCGCGGGCCTGCGGGGCCGCCATGACCTTGGCACCGGTTGTGCAATCCCCCTGATCACCCCTCGCCCCGGTAGCGCACCCCCCTCCCCTCACGTGCGCTGCCGGGGCACTCTTTCTGCGGGACACCGCATCCCGCGACCCCACCCGCTGCTCTGTGCTCTGCGCCGCCCACCTGCGGGCCGACACAGCCCCGCCGGCTGATGGCTCTGGTGGCCGCTGCCTGCCCCACGCTGGGGCACGAACTGGGCGCTGGGCTTGACGCGCGCGCCCCTTTCGATCAGATCTGCCGCCGCAATTCGGCCGAGGAGACCCCGCCATGAAGTCCATGATCCTGCTGACCGCCGCCCTGGCGCTGGGCGCCACCGCCTGCAACAAGTCCGAGCCCGCGCCCGCCGCCGGCAACGCCGCCCCCGCGAGCGCCGCCGCCAGCAAGGCCGCGGCCCCCGCCAGCAAGGCCGCCGAGAGCAAGGCCGCCGCGCCTGCCAGCGCCGCCGCCAGCGCTGCCGCCGCCCCCGCCGGCGACACCGTCGCCGCCGACATGGAGGCCGCCAAGACCATCTACACCCAGCGCTGCACCACCTGCCACGGCCCCGAGGGCAAGGGCGACGGCCCTGCCGGCGCCGCGCTGAACCCCAAGCCCCGCACCTTCTCGGACCAGGCCTGGCAGGCCAAGGTCACCGACGCCCACCTCGCCAAGATCATCCTGGCCGGTGGCCCCTCGGTGGGCCTGAGCCCGCTCATGCCCCCCAACCCCGACCTGCAGACCAAGCCCGCCGTCGTGGCCGGCCTGGTGAAGATGGTCCGCGGGTTCGGCGGCAAGTAAGCGCCCCCTCTGCTGACCCCGCCCGGGGACAGCGGCCCACCTGCCAAGGCGTGCTTGCACGGCCTGGGGCGGCTCGCTAGCGTGCGCGCCAGACCCGGCCGACCAGCGGAGCGCCCATGCCCATCCTCGACACCGTGATCAACCGCCTCGACCGCAAGACCCGCGGCGTAGCGCTGACCTTTGGCGGCATGGGCGCGCTCATGGTGGGCGGCAAAGCCACGGCCATCGGGCTGGTGGCCAAGGGCCTGCGCGACATCGAGGCCGAGTGGCGCGCGGCGCACCCCGACTTCGTCGGCGGCAAGCGGGCCCGGTGGCAGGCGGCCATCGAGTTCTACGACGCGACCCACCAGCACCCCACCAACCGCAAGCTCCACATCGTGGGCATCCCCATCATCGTGGGGGGCACCACCGGGCTGCTCGTGTGGCCGCGCTACACGCCGCCGTGGTTCCTGTCGGCGGGCGCCTTCGGCGTCGGCTGGGCCCTGAACTTCGTGGGCCACGGGCTGTACGAGAAGAACGCGCCGGCCTTCGCGGACGATCCGCTCTCGTTCATCGCCGGCCCCATCTGGGACCTGATGCACCTCAAGCAGGCGCTGCGTGGGGGCGCTGATCCCATGGCCGCCGCGGCCTGATCGCGGCGCGGCGCCGCTGGCGTCGCCCGGCGCCCCGCGCCATCCTCTCCCCATGCTGCCCACCACCGTCGCGCGCTGCGCCCAGTGCCACGACACCGCCGTGCTGGTGACCCGCCAGCTCGCCGGCGCGGCGGCCGACGACCACCCGCTGATCCTCACGCCCCCGGAGGGCGAGCACGCGCTGACCGCCCTGGGCATGGGCCTGGGTGATCTGCGCCGCGCCGACCGCCTGCTCACGGTGCACACGCTGCGCTGCAGCGCCTGCAGCGAGCTCTTCGGCCAGGTCCACCCCCGCGCCCGGCCCGCCTACGCCGCCGGCTGCCTGCCCCTGCTCGGGGGCCTTGGGGTCGGGCTGCTGAGCCCCATCCCGCTGATGCCGGCCTTCGCCGTCGGCCTGGCCCTGGCCTGGCCCCTGGTGTGGCGCCACGACCGCCGCGAGCGCGCCCGGCTGGCCGCCCGCTGGCCCGATCTGCCGGCGCCCCGGCGCTGCCCCGCCTGCGACAGCGCCGCGATCCACCGGCTCGCCACCGTGTCGTCGAGCCGCCGCTTCCCCTGTCGCGCCTGCGGGGCCCAGGCGGTCACCCACGGCCGACCCGCCCCAGGGCCCTGAGCGCCGCCCACTGCGCCCGCCGGCCGGACCAGCGCCGATGGCCTTGCCAGGCCCGCCCGGCTGCCGTACACGCGGGCCACCCGTCGCGCCTGGAGGCCCCATGACCGCTCGCTTCACCGACAAGGTCGTCTGCATCACCGGCGCGAGCGCCGGCATCGGCGCCGCCGCCGCCCGGCAGTTCGCCGCCGAGGGCGCGCAGGTGGTGCTGGCCGCCCGCGGCGCCGAGCGGCTGCAGGCCGTGGTGGCCGAGATCGAGGCGGCGGGGGGCCGGGCCCACGGCGTCGTGGCCGACGTGGGCGTCGACGCGGACGCCCAGCGCCTGCTCGACGAGACCTTCGCCACCTTCGGTGGCTTGGACGTGCTGGTGAACAACGCCGGCCTGCACCACCGTGGCCCGGCCATGTCGCAGACGGCGGCGGCCCTGGCCGACATGGTCACCGTGAACCTGCGGGCGCCCATCTACCTCACCCGCCTGGCGCTGCCGCTGCTGCTGGCCCGGGGCGGCGGCCACGTCGTACAGGTCGCGAGCCTCGCGGGCCGGGTGCCCACGCCAGGCTCAGCCACCTACTCCGCCACGAAGTTCGGGCTGCGCGCCTTCAGCCGCGCGCTGAACGACGAGCTCGCCGACACGCAGGTGCGCGTCAGCGTGGTGTCCCCCGGGCCGGTGGACACCGGCTTCATCATGGACGACCTCGATCAGGTCAGCGATCTGACCTTCAGCCAGCCCATCTCCACCGCCGACGAGGTGGCCGCCGCGATCCTGGCCTGCGCCCACGATGGCCGCTTCGAGCGGGCCCTGCCGGCGGCCTCCGGCGTGCTGACCACCCTGGCCTACCTGGCGCCGGGGCTGGGCCGCGCGCTGCGCCCGGTGCTCGAGCGCAAGGGGCGGCGGGTCAAGGCGACCCTGCGGCGCAAGGGCTGAGCCCACCCCGCGGTCACGGCAGCTCCCCCGCCCGGGCGCAGTCGCCCATGAGCTCAGCGAACAGCGCGGTGGAGATGGGCAGGTGCGCCGCCACGTCGGCGCCGTCGGCCCGCACGGCCAGCGCCTGGAAGATCTGCGCCGCGCCCTCGGCCGCCGAGGGGCGGAAGCCCCCCGCCTTGACGGCCTCGAAGGCCGCCGAGAGCGCCTGCGCCGCGATGGGGCCCGCGTCGGCCAGCGCGGCGTCCACCCGCAGCCCGTCATCGTCCACGTCGACCGAGAACCGCAGCCCGGCCCCCTCCTCGGTGAGCAGGGCCGCGAGCGGTCGGCTGACGCTGCGGTCCAGCGACAACATGCCGAAGATCTCCTTCGCCGGGATCTCGCCGTACGCCATGCCCCGCGGCGTCGGCGCTGGCCCCGTCGGGGCCTCGCCCTCCATGCGGGCGATGACCGCCATCACCTCGCCGACCTCGCGGTTGCCGATCAACAGCTGGTCATCCCACACCGCGAAGGCCTCGTCGCCGTCGCGGTAGAGCACCGTGCGCGGGCCCACGCGCTCCACCGTGCGCTCGGGCTCCAGGCGCGCGAAGTCCACCCCGGCGAAGCGCCCCTGCACCAGCGGCACGTCGCCCACCACCGCCAGGGTGTCCACGATCTCAAGGGGGTCGAAGCCCAGGCCACGCAGCGTGTCGATCTCGCCGCGGTCCCGCCGGGGCAGGCAGCGCAGCATCATCTTCGCGGGCTCGGTGGCGAGCAGCGCGCGCACGTCGATCACGAAGCGCCGTGGCGCCGACGGATCGCCCAGGGCTCGGCCGAGGGGCGTCGTCGGCAGCGGCTCGTCGCGGGCGGGGGCGGCGCTCGGCGGCGCTTGGGTCGGCCGCTCAGCCTCGCCACGGGTCACCAGGGCGGGCAGCGGCGGCGCCTCGCTGACGGGGCGCTCAGCGACCGGGTGGGCCGCGAGGGGCCGCGGTGGCGGCGGCGCAGTGGGCCAGAGCAGCCAGGCGCCCACCGCCAGCGTGATCGCGGCGAGCACCGCCCCCACGCGGGCCATGTCACGGGTGAGCCGACGGGTCATCGCGCGCTCCTGCAAGGCGGTGGGGCGGCGCGCCGCGGCCCGAGCCGTCGACACCCGGCGTGGGCCCCACTGGGCTGCCAGTGTGCCTCACGCGGCACACCCAGCGCACCCAGACCGATCGCCCAACGCGCCCGCACCGGGGCCCCACAGAATCCGCCTGCCGGTGGCGGCGCCGACTGATATACACAAGACCGCATGGCTCAGACACCGCCCTCCGCCAGCGCCCTGCCCCTTGGGCGCGCCGCCGCCCTGGCCCTGCTGGCGTGCGCCTGCACCGCGAACCTGGATCTGGCGGGGCCGAGCGGCGACGCCGCCGCTGACGGTGACGCCCGCGCCAGCGACGGGGCCCCGGCCGATCTCGGCGCCGCCGACGCCGCCACGGCGCCCAAGCCCGACGACGCCGGACCCGACCAGGGCGCGGGCGGCTGCGACGACGCCGACGGGGACGGCTTCGGCGACGGCTGCGCCCTCGGTGCCGACTGCGACGACCGCGATCCCGCCGTCTCCCCGGGCGCGCCCGAGCGCTGCGATGGCGTCGACAACACCTGCGATGGCGTCGTGGACGAGGGCTTCGAGCAGGCCGGACGGATCTGCACCGGCGGCCGTGGCGTCTGCGCCCGGCCCGGGATGTACACCTGCACCCCTGACGGCGCCGGTGTGGTGTGCCAGGTCACCCCGGGGCTGCCCGACGACGAGATCTGCAACGGCCTCGACGACGACTGTGACGGGCAGGCCGACGAGGCCGTCGATGGCTGCTGCCAGCCCGGCGACACCCGCGCCTGTGGCGCCGACGTGGGGGCCTGCACCGCCGGCACCCAGGCCTGCGACGGCGATCTCATGCGCTGGGCGGCCTGCAGCGGCACCGGCCCGGTGGACGAGGCCTGCGACGGCGTGGACCAGGACTGCGACGGCCGCACCGACGAGGGCGTAGCCAACGCCTGCGGCGCCTGCGGCCCCCTGCCCGACGAGGCCTGCGACGGCGTCGACAATGACTGCGATGGGCGCGTGGACGAGGGCCTGCTCAACGCCTGCGGCGCCTGCGGCCGCTTGCCGCCCGAGCGATGCGACGCCCTCGACAATGACTGTGACGGCGCCGTGGACGAGGGGGTGCTCAACGCCTGCGGCGCCTGCGGGCGCCCACCGGTCGAGACCTGCGACGGCACCGACGAGGACTGCGACGGCCTCGTGGACGACGGCGTCTGCGCGCCGGCGGTGGACGCCTGCGCGGCCCTCGCGCCCCTGCCGGTGGGTCAGGTGGTCGAGGGCCCAATCGGCGGCGCGCCGGCCAACCACGCGGCCACCTGTGGCGCCGACGGCCGCGGCCCCGAGGTCGCCTGGCAGGTGGACCTGCCGCCTGTGACCACGGCGTGCCTCAGCACCGCCGGCAGCGACTTCGACACGGTGTTGCACCTGCGGACCGACTGCGCCGACGCTGCCAGCCAGTTCGCGTGCAATGACGACACCCCGGGCCTGGGGCTGCAGTCGCGCCTGCAGGTCGACACCGGGGTGTACCCGCGCTTCGTCGTGTTCGTCGACAGCTTCGCGGCGTCGGTCCCGGCCGGCACCTACCGCCTGCAGGTCACCCTGGGGCCCTGTGACGCCCCGTAGGGACGGGGTGCCCCATCGGGCAGGCGTTCAGGCAGACTGGGAGGGCTGGCGGGCTGTGCGTGCCGAGCCGGCTGGGCCCTGCTGGCCCTATGGCTCGGCCCTGGCGACGGAGATCCGATGCGCCCGACCCTCACGATCCGCCGGTGTTGGCGACTCAGCCTGGCTGGCGCGCTGCTGCTCGGAGGCTGCAGCCCGCGCCTCGACCTGAGCCCCCCGGCGGGCGATGGCGCCGCGAGCGACGCTGGGACGGACGACGCGGGCACGCCGGACGGCCCCACGCCCGACCAGGCCCCGCGGGATGGTGCCCTCGCTGCGGACGCCGCTGCGGTTTGCCGAGACACGGACCGCGATGGGTATGGCGCCGGGTGCGCCGCCGGACCGGACTGCGATGACGACGACGCCACCCGCAGCCCGGCTGCCGATGAACGCTGCGACGGCGTCGACCAGGACTGCGACGGCCGCGTCGACGAGAGCTGGGCCGATCTGGGCGTCGCGTGTCAGGTCGGCCTGGGGGCCTGCAGCGCCCCGGGCGTGTTCGCGTGTGCCCCCAGCGGCCTGGGCGTGCTCTGTGACGCCCGCCCGGGCGCGATCACAGACGAGATCTGCAACCAGCGCGACGACGACTGCGACGGGCAAGTCGACGAGGACATCGGCGGCTGCTGCGCCGTCGCCGAGGTGCGCGCCTGCGGCGCCGACGTGGGCCAGTGCACCGTCGGCGAGCAGACTTGCGGCCCCGACCGGGCCTGGGGGCGCTGCTCAGGTCAGGCCCCTGCCGTCGAGCGCTGCGACGGCCAGGACCAGGACTGCGACGGGGCCACCGACGAGGGCACCCTCAACGCCTGTGGCGCCTGCGGCCCGCCGCCGCGGGAGCGCTGCAACGGCCAGGACGACGACTGCGACGGCCAGACCGATGAGGGCACCCTCAACGCCTGTGGCGCCTGCGGCGCGGTGCCCGCCGAGACCTGTGATGGGCTGGACGAGGACTGCGACGGCCAGATCGACGAGGGCGCGTGCCGAGGCTACCTGCTGGCCCCTGGCGCCGACGCCTGGACCCAGCCGCCGGGCCTCAACCGAGGCGGCCCCCTGGGCGCCGGGGCGCCCGTGAACGCGGCCTTCGGCACCGTCGAGGGCGGCGTGCGGGTCTGGGTCATCAGCGGGGCCAGCCTGTGGCTGTATGAGCCCGAGGCTGACCGCTGGGCGCCGCCGGTCCCCCTGAGCACCCTGGCGGACCAGCCCGCGGGGGTCACGGCGGCCTACGCCACGCCGGCGTGGTGGGGCCGCCGGTGGGGCCAGGACACCGATCGCGCGGGCGTGTCGCTGCTGCGGGCGGGCGAGGTGCGCGTGCTGTCGTTCCAGCCCACCACCCGGGCGGCCACCCTGACCAACACCATCGTCCTGGCCGAGGCGTGGGCCGCCCAGCCGCGGCGCCCGGCCCCGGGTGACATCCGCGCCAGCCTCGTGGACCTGGGCAACACCCGCGGCTGGTGGGTGGGCCGCCCCGCCGATCTGTGCGAGGGCGCCGACACGACCGGCCCCACCACCAACCTGCTGGTGGGCGACGGGCTGTGGAGCCTGGAGTCGGGCGCGTGCTTTCAGTTCTTCGCGCCACGCGGCGCTGGGACCTGGGGCGGCTTCGCGCTGCCCGGCGCGCCCGACCCCGCGCGCCTCACCGCCTGGGGCCACGTCGAGGCGGAGGCGCCGGCGGGGGCGCTCGAGGTGCTGTTCACGCGGTAGGCACCTCTGATCGCCTCGCGCCGAGCCATCGCGCCGTCGGGGCGTCGCTCCGATGCCAGGAAGCCCGGTGCCAGTTCCCTTCAGGAGGCCCGGTGCCAAGTCCCTTCAAAGAGTTCGACAACACCAGGAGGCCCGGTGCCAGGTCCCTTCAGGAAGCCCGACAACACCGGACCGTCAATGGCGCCGAGCCTGAAACCTGCCTCAATTTCGAGAGACTGCGCCTGACGACAGGCACACGAGGGCGTCGGCGCGGGGGCGCAGCACGACGTGAAATCGAAAGAAGGCGCCCTGCACGGCGCACCTCAAGCGTCGGCGTCGCCGTCCCCATCCTCCGCCGCCCGCCCATCCACCGGCCGCCAGACCAGCACCCGGACCGGCCGCAAGCCCGCCCCCGCGGCCGGCACCTGAACCCAC
>JAUHVS010000892.1 GCA_030424955.1 bacterium
CTCGAGGCCGACGCCAAGGGCGGCACGTCTTTGAAGTACACCCCGAGCTGGGTAGATCACTGGCACGCCACCCTCGGGCGGGGAACCCTCTACAGGAACCTTCGGGTCGTGCGCCGGGCGGGCGACCGGGGCCACCGCTCGGTCTACGGCGTCCTCGACCTCGACGGTCCCCGCCAGGAGAGGTCAGGCCGTCGTGGGGCTGACCTAGCGGGTCGGGATGTCGTGGCCCTCACGACCACCACGGCAAGGCCAGGCATGTACTCGGTCGGCGAGGCGCTGGTGAACCCGCTACTGCTCACCAGGGTAGCAAGAGCCCGTTCGGTGAGGTCCGTCGTGCTGTGCGGCGAAGCCGACTCGGTGATGGATCCGCTGGCTGAGGAGTTGGGCATCGAACTGGTGGTGATGGACTCCGCCTGAGCGAGCGGGGGGCGACAACCCGATGCTTCTTGCCGGCGGCAGCCACCGGTCTTCGCGCCCAGGATGGTCACGCTGCTGCGCGTCTACATGGCTCGTTTGGAAGGCGCTTCGCCCGACATGGCGCTATTGGGGCCCATCATGGCGGCGTTCCAGGCGATGCAGGCCGCCGAGTCGAGCGACGATGCCCCGATTGATTGACCACCCCAGTCGCGCGCCCAACGGGCGCGCGTCGACCCCTCCCGAGGATCCCCGATGACCGATCTGCAGACCGCGCTCAAGCCCCACGACAAGACGCTGGATACCTTGGTGGACGCCGCCGCCCAACGGGACCAGCCCACGTTCCTCGCGGCCACCGGGCGGCTGCTCGCCGAGATCGCGACCGACCTGCCCATTGTCGGCAAGCTTGTCCAGACCGGTCTCAGCGCCGCCTTCGCCCGCTCGGCCTGGGCCCAGATGGAGCGGGCGCTGGCCGACGCGCACACCGAGGATGCGCGGCGTGCCCAACTCACCGACATGGGCGGTGTATTCGCCGCGCTGCTCGGCCAGGGCCTCGCGGCCCTGGTCAACCACCAGGACGCCCAGCACGACGCCGTGCTCGCGGCCGTCGGCGGCCTGCGCGACGACCTGACCGAGTTCCGCGCTGACGTGCGCCAGCAGGCCCACGCTGTGCACATCGACTTCCAGGATGTGCAGGGCGGCCTCGGCTTCCGGGTGGGCCCCGACGCGGGCCGCTCGGTGTTCATCAAGCACCAGCGGGTGGGGCCGGGGGGCGTCGGCTTCGAGATCTGACCTCAGCGCGCCCCGGCCCACAGCCGCGTCGGCGCCTCATGCAGCGTCGCGACCGCGGCCTCCGTGTGGGTGGCGTCCAGGGGCAGCGCCACCAGGTAGCAGTCGGCCCAGTCGGTGAGCGGATCGCTTGGGTCCAGCATCTGGAAGCCGGCGGCGCGTAAGCGGTCGGCGGCGGCCTCGTCGTCGCGGTCGCCGGTCAGCCCGGCCCAGAGCGGGCCACAGCCTGCCAAGGCGGCGCCGGCGCGGGCGATCTGGCCCAC
>JAUHVS010000214.1 GCA_030424955.1 bacterium
TGGTGTTCCGGGCGTCGGTCCAGGCGACCAAGGGGCGCTGCAAGGTGGTGGCGGGCGTGGGCACCAACGACACCCGCCGCGCGGCCGAGATGGCCCGCGCCGCGGCCAGCTCGGGCGCCGACGGCCTGCTGGTGGTCACGCCCTACTACAACAAGCCCACCCAAGAGGGGCTGTACCACCACTACCGGGTCATCAGTGAGGCCGTGGTGGACCTGCCGGTCATCCTCTACAACGTGCCCGGCCGCACCAGCGTGAGCCTGGCCGCCGACACCATCGACCGGCTGGCGGACCTGCCCAACATCGTCGCGATCAAGGAGGCCACCGGCGACATGGCCTTCGCGGGCGAGCTGGTGGGTCGGCTGGGCGACCGCATGCAGGTGCTGTCGGGCGACGATCCCACGGCGCTGCCGCTGTGGTCGGTGGGGGGCCAGGGGGTCATCTCGGTGACCAGCAACCTGCTGCCCGAGCGCTTCGTGGCCCTGTGGGACGCCTTCGCCGCCCAGGACGTGGCGGGCGCGCAGGCCGTCTATCATGAGCTGTTCCCGCTGTTCCAAGGCCTGTTCTGGGAGACCAACCCGGTGCCGGTGAAGACCCTGGTGGCCTGGGCCACCGGCCTGTGTGAGCCCACCGTTCGGCTGCCGCTGGTGCCGCTGCAGGTCGAGACCGTGGCCCGCCTGCGCGGGCTGTGCGATCGGCTGGGCCTGGCCCTGCCCCACGCGCCGTGATCCAGCTCGGCCTCTTCGGGGCGTCCGGGCGCATGGGCGAGCGGGTGCGCGCCGCCATCGCCGGGCCCTTCGCCGATCGGGTGGCGCTGGCGTGCGCCGTGGACGGGGCGAGCCCGCCCGAGCAGACCTTCGCGGGCTGTGACGCCGTGGTGGACTTCAGCGTGGCGGCGGCCACCGACGGGCTGCTCGCGCGCCTGGCGGGCACCGGGGCGGCGCTGATCACCGGCACCACCGGGCGGGGCGCCGACGCCGAGGCGGCCATCGCCCGCTACGCCGCCGAGGCCCCGGTCTTCGCCGCGGCGAACTTCAGCGTGGGCGTCGCGGTGCTGAGCGCGCTGGTCACCCAGGCGGCCCGCGCGCTGGGGCCGGCCTTCGCCGCCGAGATCTTCGAGCTGCACCACGGCCGCAAGGTGGACGCCCCGAGCGGCACCGCCCTGGCCCTGGGCGCCGCCGTGGCCGAGGGCCGCGGGCTGCCCTGGCCCGCCGCACGGGCCGCCGCTCGCGACGGGCTGACGGGGCCACGGGCCGAGGCCGAGATCGGCTTCGCGGCCCTGCGCGGCGGGGACGTGGTGGGCGAGCACACGGTGTTCTTGCTGGGCGACGTCGAGCGCCTCGAGCTCACCCACCGGGCGGCGGATCGCGCCGTGTTTGCCCACGGGGCGCTGCGGGCGGCCACCTGGGTCGTGGGCCAGCCGCCGGGCCGCTACGGCATGGCCGACTGGGTGCGCGCGGCGGCTGATGGCGGGGGGCAGACCGTCGCCGTTTGAATCCCGACGATCTCGCCGCTACCGTGGATTTATCGAACGAAGAGGGAGTCTCCGTTGAAGGAGCAGCCGGTCACCTCGGTGGTCGGGTTGCCGCAGGGTCTGGTGCGTTCCGGACTCAGTGGCGCCCATCCGCTCTTCGACGCCCGCACCATCCGGCGGGCGTTCTTGCGCATCGAGGCCGGGCAGGTGGACCCCCACCTGCTGTACTCGGCCCACCGCGCGCTGCGATCCCTCGCGACCTACGAGTCCGTGGACGCCATGCGGGCCTTCGTGCGGGCGCTGCCGCCGCCCACGGTGGATCTGCTGGTGTTCTTGTACTTCCGCCATCTGGATCGGCACCTGGCCGATCGGGCGCCCACGCTGCACTGAGTCACCCGGATCGCCCCGGCCGCCCGGCGCGCCCCAGACCCCGCGGCCTCCGCGCGGTGTGGGCAGCGGCGCCCAAGATCCAAGCCCCCACCCCCAGCGAGTGATACCGTCGGCCCTGCATGGAGGCGACCCGCAAAGCCCTACGCGCCACGGCGCGGCTGTATCAGCGCATCGGCGCGCGGATCATCGTCGGGCTGGCGTTCATGGGGGTCCTCTGGTGCCAGATCTACTTCCTGCTCAACTCCGGGTTCGCCGCCCGGCTGTTTGACGAGAGCGTCAACCAGCTGTTCCGCGGGCGCATCGTGTGGAGCCGCATCACCTGGGGCCCGCTGCCGTGGACCCTGGCGGTGCTGGAGCCTCAGCTCATCGGCCCCGACGGGCAGCCGGTGGTGTCGGTGGACGCCATCTACATCAACGAGCTCGATCTGCCCGGCCTGCTCGCCGGGCGCATCCACGCCGAGGCCATCGTCATCGAGCGGCCACGGGTGCGGCTCATCCAGCGGGTGCACCCCACGGCGCTCGACGAGTGGGGGGAGCCCGAGGTCGCCTTCAACATCGAGGAGCTGTTCTGGCCCCCCGACCGGCTGGCCGACGACGGCGAGCCCGGCCGCCCGCCCGATCTGGACTTCCGCCGCGCCGAGATCATCGGGGGCTCGGTGGTCATCGACATGCAGCCCTTCTCGCTGCGCGCCCGGGGCCTGAACATCGCCGACGCAGAGTTCTCGCTCATCGACGGGCGGCTGGGCATGCGCGCCGAGCAGTTCAGCCTGCGGCGGGGGGTGATGCGGGTGCCGGCGGGCGGCGAGCTCACCGAGCGGGTGGCCGACGCGCCCCGGGCCGACGTGCTGTCGTGGCGCATCGTGGGCCTCGAGGGGGGGCTGTACCGCTGGGACGATCGCTGGTTCGGCGTGGAGCGGCTGAGCGCGCAGGTGGACGGCGACGCGCTGTCCATCCGTGGCTTCGGCATGAACCTGGACACCCTGGGCCTGCCCGAGATCAGCGCCTCGGCCCACCTGCGCACGGCCGACATCAGCCGCGCCCTGCGGCAGCTCGGGCTGGCGGAGCTGGCCCAGGGGCCGCTGGAGGTGCGGGTCAGCGCCAAGGGCGAGATGGACAGCCTCGACGGCCGCGCGGTCATCGAGGGGGGCCCGCTCACCGTGGCCGACCAGGCGGTCCCGGGGCTGCGGGCCGTGGTGGACGTCGAGGGCCTGCACCGGTTCATCGTGCGGGAGGCCGCGGCGCGGCTCTACGGCGGGCGGGTGACCGCCACCGGGGACGTGACCTTGGACGGCGAGGCCACGGCCACCGTGCAGGTCGCCGACCTCGATCCGGTGGCGCTGCCCGTCGTGTGGCCCGACAGCGCGCGGCGGCTGCTGGCCGGGGCGGCCAAGGTGGGGGTGCAGGCGCGGGCCACGGGGCTGTTCGGCGAGGGCCGGGAGGCCTCGGCGGCCCTGCAGCTCGATCTGCGCCGGCGAGGGGGCGCGGCCTTTGGCGTCGGCCCGCGGGTGCGCCTCGACGCCATCGCGGCCTGGGACGGGCAGACCGCGCGCCTGCACAGCGCCGATCTGGACGCGGGCACCGCCCAGCTCAGCGCCAGCGGCACCGTGGACACCGCCGCGCTCACGGCCAGCCTGCGCTGGTCGGGGCGGGCGCCGAGCGTGGCGCCCTTCCTGGCGAGCGTGGGGGAGTCCGCCGAGGGCCGGCTCACCGCCTCGGGCAGCCTGGGCGGGGCGCTGCGCGCGCCCCGGATCACCGCCCGGGTGGAGGGCCGCGCGCTGGGCGTGCGCGGGCTGAGTCTGGGGGATCTGAGCACCACCGCGACCGTGGATCTGGCGGGCGAGCGGCTCACCGTCGACACCCTGGATCTGAAGGGGCCGCTGGGCCGGGTGGCCGGCAGCGGGCGCCTGGGGCTGGCGGGGCGGCAGCCGCTGAGCGCCCGGCTCGACGTGCGCGGCGTGGACGTGTCGGCGCTGCCCCTCGACCTGCCCATCGGCGGCCGGGTGGACGCGCGGGTGACGGTGGGGGGGCGCCTGAGCCGGCCCACCGTGGACGGCACGGCGCGGGTGGTCCGCCCGCGCTACGACGGGCTGAGCTTCCACCGGCTCGACGTGGACGGCGCCTGGGACAACGCCCAGGTGCGGGTGCGGCGGCTGGCCCTGGCCGACGAGGCGGGCGAGCGGCTGACCGTCGAGGGCAGCTTCACGCCCCGCACCGGCGCCTTCGACGGGCGGGTGGCCCTCACCGGCGTCGACCTGGCCCTGGTCAACCGGTTCTTGGCCGAGCCCATCCCGCTGCGGGGCCGCATCAGCGCCGATCTGGGGGGCGCCGGGCGCCTGAGCGATCCCCGCGGGAGCGGCGACATCCAGCTGACCGACATCGGCTACGGCGATCTGACCCTGGGCGACGGCACGCTGCGCGTGACCGCCGAGGGGCAGATGGTGACCGTGCGGGGCCCGGTGTTCGGGGCCTTCCAGCTCGACGCTGGCATCCCCACCGGGGCCGGGCCCGCGGGCCGGCTCACCGTCGCGGTGGGCGGCCTGGATCTGGAGCGCTTCGTGCCCGCCATGACCTCGGCGGGCGTGCGCGCGCGGGTCACCGGGGAGGTGTCGGCCTACCTCACCGACGACTTCCAGCTCGACACGGTGCACGCCCAGCTGGGCCAGCTCACCGCGGGCTTCCGCCTGTTGGACACCCAGGGCGAGATCATCCGGCCCCCCGGGGCGGCGCCGTGCGATCCGGCTGAGCCCAGCTGCGCGTCGATGGCTCTGTCGAGCGAGGAGCCGGTGCGGCTCACCTACCGCCACGCCGATCAGACCGTGCGGGTGGGCAGCCTGCGGCTGGGCGGCGGGGGCCAGAGCGTCGAGATCACCGGCGAGGCGACCCTGGACCGGCTGGCGCTCAAGGTGGCCGGCGGGCTCGACCTGGGGGAGCTGTACCCGTTCCTGCGCTCGGCCTTCACCGAGGTCGAGGGGGCCGCCCGGCTGGCGGTGGCGGTGACGGGGCCGCCCGCCAACCCGCAGTTCAGCGGCTGGGTGCAGCTGCAGACCGCCGAGCTGATCCCCCGCGCGCCCACGGTGGGCACCGAGCTGTCGCTGCTGGCGCCGGTGACCCTGGCCATCCAGCCGCCCATCGGCCCCGTGATGCCCGGCCCCGACGGCACCCTGCCCATCGGGCTGTTCGTGGTGGATCTGCCGCCGCGGGCCGAGGGCGTGGCCAACCGCTTCCGGGTGCGCCGCGACGACGGCGAGGTGGAGGTCACCGAGCTGGCCGGCGACTTCGTGAACTTCCGCCCGCAGTCGCTGCGTGTGGGCCTGCGCACCGAGGAGGCCGAGCTGGACGTGCCGCGGGTGCTCAACGCGGCGCTGCGCAGCCCCGATCTGGGCTTCGAGCTGTGGATCGATCCCACCCGCACCCCCGACGAGCAGACCCGGCTGCGGCTCACCGGCCACATCGACGTGCTCCGCGGCGAGTACACCGCCGACATCAGCAGCGCCGCCGAGCTGACCCAGGGCGTGCGCGACAACCTCAGCGGGCGCAGCCGGGTGCGCCAGGTCAGCGTGTTCGAGCGCTCGAAGCTGCTGCGCAACCTCGAGGTGGATCTGAGCCTGCGGGGCCAGGACGAGATCTTCGTGCGCAACAAGGTCACGGTGCTCGACCTGGATCTGGCGGTGGCCCTGGACCTCACCCGGGTGAGCGGCGGGCTGTACAGCAAGGCCGAGACCCCGCTGTCCATCGTGGGCACGGTGGACGTGCTCGACGACAGCCGCATCACCTACGCGCGGCGGCCCTTCGACGTGACCGTGGGCGACGTGGTGTTCGGGGCGGGCAGCTTCTTGACCGCCGACGTGGTGGCCACCTACACGTTCCGGCTGCGCACCGATCGCGCGGGCCAGGCCGGCACCTTCGACCGCGGCGCCGCGGGTGACGTGCGCGAGGAGGAGGTCACCCTCACGGTGCGCGTGAAGCTCGACCAGCTGGGCGCGACCCCCGAGATCGACCTCAACCTGTCGAGCAGCAGCGGCGCCAGCAAGATCGAGGTCGCGACCCTGGTGCTCACCGGCTCCTACCCGAGCGATCTCACCGGCGCCGCCGGGGCCAGCCCGGCCACCGAGGTGCTGCTGAGCCCGGTGCTGAGCCTGATCGAGGCCCCCTTCGAAGAGACGCTGGACGTGGATCTCACCCTCACGCCCGCCACCACCGGCACCCTGTTCATCGACGCCGACAAGCTGCTGAGCCGGCGGCTGCGCCTGTACTCGCGCACGCCGGTGGGCGACGAGGCGTCCAGCAACCTGCAGACCTTCGGCCTCGAGTACCGCCTCAACAACGAGGTCACCGGCGAGCTCACCAACGAGCAGCTCGGCAACCTCAACTCCACCAGCGGGCGCCTGCGCTTCCGCCTGCTGCTGGACTAGCCGTGCGCCGCCTGCCCCTCGCCTGGCGCCCCCGTGGGGGCCTCGCCTGCGCCGCCGGCCTGGCCCTGGCCTTGGTGTGTGGGCTCGCCGCGCCGGCGGGGGCGCAGCGGGCGGCCGATCCCCGCGAGGCCTTCTCGCAGCAGTTCTCGGCCCAGGGCGCCGAGGGGCGGATCCTGCGGCGGATCACCCTCACCTGCGACATCCCGCGCTGCGAGGTGCCCGATCAGAAGGCCCAGCTCGACCGGCTGCTGCGGCTGGAGCCCGGCCTGCCGGTGCAGGTGGAGCAGGTCGCCGACGCCTGGTCGCGGCTGCGGCGCACGGGGCTGTTCCGGGCGGTGACGGTGACCGCCACCCCCGTGGCGGGCGTCGATCCCCCCGTGGTGGATCTCACGTTCCACGGCGAGGGCGTCGTGGTGATCACCGAGCTGGCCATCGAGTACGCGGACTGGCGCTCCAGCCTGTACCCCCGGCAGTTCCGCACCGAGATCCGCAAGCGGCTGCGCTTCCGCAAGGGGGGGCCCTTCCCGCCCAAGCCCGCCGACGGGGTGTATGCGGCGGGCGACCAGCGCGACATCGACGCCCAGCGCCGGGCCATCGAGAAGCTCTACACCGACCAGGGCTACGACGGCACCCGCGTCGAGCTGCGCCCGGCCTACAGCGATGACGGCAAGAGCGTGACCCTCACGGTGGTGGTGGCTGAGGGCCGCCAGCCCCTGTTCGGGGGGGTGCTGCTCTCCGGCAACACCCACTTCTCGTACAACCAGGTGACCTCGTACCTGTCCACCGGCGAGCGGGCCCACTTCTGGCCCCAGTTCTTCAGCGTGTTCGGGGTGGGCCGCTTCGACGAGCGCCTGCTCAAGGAGGAGCTGAAGGCCGTCGAGGTCCGCTACCGGGAAGAGGGCTACGTGTCGGCGCGGGTGCGGCTGGCCGGCGACGCGGCCCGCGAGGGCCCGCGGGCGTGGCCCCGGGTGCGGGTGCGCGAGGGGCCCCACGTCGAGGTGCGCTTTGTGGGCAACGACCACATCGACGACGAGGATCTGCGCGCGGTGCTGACCTTCGCCGAGAGCGGCGCCTGGGACGACACCGAGGTGCAGGCCAGCGCCCTGGCCATCGCCGACGCCTACCAGGCCCGCGCCCGCTACAACGTGGACGTGGATCCCGTGGTGGAGCGCCTGAGCCGGGACGCCGTGCGCATCACCTTCAACATCATCGAGGGCGATCCGGTGTACGTCGCGCAGGTGCGGGTGCACGGCGCGCGCACGCTGCGCCCCGAGCGCATCCTGGCGGCCATGCAGACCCGGGGCGTGGCGCCGGACGGGGTCATCAACAGCCTCAACGCGTCCGCCGGCGTGCTGCAGGACGCCCGGCTCATCAACGATCTCATCACGATCCGCGATCTGTACCGCGACGAGGGCATGCCCCTCATCCGCTTCCGGTGCGCCCCGGAGTCAGCGGACCTGGCCGAGTGGAACAGCCTGCGGCTGACCCACGACCGGTGGATCCGCGAGCAGGCCGAGGCCGCCGCGCCTCGCCGGCGGCGCCCCACGGCCGATCCCCTGGCGCCCCGGCCCTTCGGCCCGCCCATTGACAAGCGCCTGTTCGCCGGCCGCATGGACGTGTGGTCCGACGATCCCGTGGCCCACCGCTGCTTCTGGGTGGAGCCCCTGCGCGACAAGCGGCTGGTGGTGGTGCACATCGAGCTGGCCGAGGGCCTGCGCACCCACACCAACGGCCTGGACGTCCTCGACTTCCTCAAGGCCCTCGACCCCGCCGAGCAGGACGACGCCTGGGAGCTCTTCGAGAGCCTGGGCCTGGCGGATGAGACGGGGCGCTTCACCCGCAGCGCGGGCATCAACAAGGCCAAGCTGCAGGCCGTGCAGGGCTTCCTGCTGCGGGCCCTGCACCGCGACGGCTACCTCAAGGCCACGGTGCAGTCGTCCTGCGTGACCGCCCAGGGCGCGGGCCCGTGCGACGCCGATCGGCTCTACGGCGAGGCCCTCAGCACCGTGCACTTCGACATCGAGCGGGGCGTGCGGACCCGCGTCGACGGCCTGCTGATGAACGGCAACCTGCGCACCCAGCCGCAGATCATCCGCAACGAGATCGTGCTGAAGGACCGCGGCCCGCTGGGCACCGAGGCCCTGTTCTTGAGCCAGGCCAACCTGCGATCCCTGGGCATCTTCGACGCCGTGCGGGT
>JAUHVS010000215.1 GCA_030424955.1 bacterium
TGTCCTGCAGATGATCGAGCGCCTGCTGAGCAAGCATGGCTACCAGGTGACCTGCGCACGGGACGGGCTGGAGGGGCTGCGGATGATCGACGCCGACCGGCCGGATCTGATCATCTCGGACATCATCATGCCCACCCTCGATGGCATCACCTTGGTGAAGGCCCTGAAGAAGCGGCAGGAGACCCGCGCGGTCCCAGTCATCTTCCTGACCGCCAAGAGCGATCCGCTCTCGATGATCGATGGGATCAACGTGGGCGCGAAGTTCTACGTCACCAAGCCGTTCCAGACCGAAGACCTCATCGGCAAGGTGAGCAAGGTGCTCACGGGCAGCAGCCACCGCATCGGCTGAGGCGCGGCCCTCTGGGCCGCACGTGCCCACCCCAGACAGCATCGGTCAGCGTCCGTCGCCGGCCGCCGCCGCTCGCGGGGGCTGCGGCTGGACTGCGCGGGCACCCCGGCGGGGGCGACGGCCTACTGCGGGCGGACGAACACCACCTCGACCCGGCGGTTCTGGGCCCGCCCGGCCTTCGTGGAGTTGTCGGCGATGGGCGCCTCGTCGCCTCGCCCCACGGCGTTGATGCGCTGGGCGTCGACGCCCCCGGCGGTGAGGCGGGCGGCCACGGCCTGGGCCCGCGCCTCGCTCAACGTGAGGTTGGCCTTGGCGCGGCCTCGGTTGTCGGTGTGGCCCTCGATGACCAGCTTGAGATCGGGGTGCTTCGCGCCGAGCGCGGCGACCCCGTCCACCGTGCTCGCCGCCTCGTCCGCCAGCGTCGACGCGCCCGTCTTGAACAGGTCGCGCAGCCGCACGACGACCCCCCGGGGCTCCAGGTGCGCCTCGGCGCCCGGCAGGGCGGCGCCGGCCTCGACGAGTTGACCGAGCCGCGCGGCCAGCGCCTGCGCGGCGACCTCGGCGTCGTGCAGGGGCTGCGAGACCCCGATGGCGGTGCGGGCGGCGCGCCAGGCCTCTTGGGCCGCGGCGTGGGCCTCGGGGTAGTTGCCCCCGTCGAAGGCGTCCAGGGCGGCGGTCATGTGACCCCGGGCCGCCTCAAAGGGCGCGGCGGCGTGGCGGGCGGCGTCCACGCCCTCGGCGGCCTTGATCTCGAGGGCCGCCGCGTCGATCTGCGTCTTCGCCTTTGAGGCGGTGCGCTGGGTGCGCGCCTTGCGCTCCATCTCGGCCATGCGGGCCTGCATCTCCACCAGCCGGGCCTGTCGCCCCAGGGCGTCCTTGGCCACGGTGATGCGGCGCAGGTGGGCCCCGATCTGGCTCTGGGCGAGCCCCCCGCGGCTGCGGGCGGCGGTCAGGGCGTCCTGGTGGTCCTGCTGTTGGCTTCGGGCCACGGCCGCCTCCCAGGTGAGGGTCGCCAGCTGAGCGTAGTGCCGGCTGCTGGCGACGTCCTCGTCGTTCTCGTACGCGACCAGGGCGGCGCGGTAGTGGGCCTGGGCCTCGGCGAAGAGCTCGGGCTGTCGGGTCTCGACGCGGTCGGCGTGCTCGCCGATGCGCAGCGTCTCGAAGGTCTTGAGCGCCTCGGGGCGCGGCGGCGGGGTGCAGGCCAGGGCGAGGCTGGCTACGGCCCCGGCGATCAGGGGAGACCAGCGCGTCATCGGGGGGCCTCCGCGGCGGGGGCGGGCTGGAGCTCCAGCGCGCTGAGTCTTTGCTCCAACTCCAGGGCCTCGGTGCGCAGGGCGCTGGCCTTGGCGTCCAGGGCGTCGGCCTCGGCGTTGGCCTGGCGGGCCTCTCGCTCGGCGCGGGCGCTGGCCAGCAGGGCCTCGGCGAGGCGCGCCCAGGCCTTGCCACGGGCCCACGCGCGCTGGGCCTGCAGGCTGCGGCGCGCCTGCAGGTGGGCGCGGGCCTCACCGACGGCGGTGCGCGCCTGCCCCAAGGGCTCGCGGGCCAGCCGCCCCTCGTCCGCCAGCTCGGCGTCGTCGATGCGCCGGGTGAGCTGGGCGAGGTCTTCGGCGGGCCCCGCGTGGGCGGCGGGGGCGCCGATCATCGCGAGGCTGAGGCAGAGCAGGCGAAGGCGGCGGGGGGTCAAGCCGGTCACGGCATCTCCGGGGGGCGGCTCTTGAGCAGGAAGCTGATGACCTCGATGGCCGACTCGGGGTCGTACCCGAAGTCGTCGTGGAGGCTCGCCAGGGTCTGGGTGGCCTGGCGGCGGGCGTCCGCCTCCAGCGCGTCGGCGCCATCGACCAGCAACGTCAGCAGGTCGCGCTTGATGCGGTCGGACTGCTGGCGCTTCTCGGCGTAGAAGGCGTCGTTCAGTCGGCGGATCTGCTCGGAGAAGATGTGCTGCAGGTCGAAGTCGCTGTCGGGGGAGTCGATGCGCCACTTGGCGATGCGGTGCATGACCCCGGTGCGGAAGTCGGCCGCCGCGGAGTCGCCGTCCACGCCGAAGCGGCGCTCCACCTCGCCCATCAGGCGCTCGTCGGGATCTTCGTGGCGCCCGGTCACCGGGTTCAGGCGCTTCTCGCGGCGCACGAAGTGGGTCACGTGATCCACGTAGCGGGCGAAGAACTCGCTGGTGGCGCTGGCGTCCACCAGCCCCATGGCGCTGTTCAGCTCCTCCTCGACCTGGTCCAGGTACCAGTCGCGCACGGCGGCGATGAACTTCTCGGGCTGGTGGTAGGGGCCGTCGGGCTTGCGCTGCAGGAAGCGGTAGACGGACTTCTGGGCGCACAGCTCGCGCAGCTCGTCGAGCAGGGCGATGGGGTTGACGCTGGCGTGGCCCGGGCTGCGCGCGGCGCCCAGCAGGGCGGCCTTGATCTCGCGCGGGCTCGCCCCGATGCGGCCCTCGTACAGGGCGTCGTCCCGTGTGTCCTGGTAGAGGGCCGGGGCCCACGAGACCACCGTCGCGGCGATGTCGCGGGGCAGGGTGCGCGGGGCCTCGCCGGTGGCGTAGAGCGTGGCCTTCTCGATGGGCGTCAGCCCGGCCACCGCCTTGTGCACCGGATCTTCGCTCGCGCCGCCGCGGGGGCGCTCCAGGCGGGTGAGCACCGCCCACAGCGCCGCCACCGCGTCGGTGTGCGGGGCCACGGGCTTGGCCACGGAGGGCCCATGGGTGAGCCCGCGGTAGATCAGCCGCTCCTGCTCGATGTCGATGAGGTAGGGCACCTGCACCAGCTCGATGCGCGCCTTGAAGGACGCGAAGTCGGGCATCTCCTTGAAGGCGTCGAGGTGCGCGGCGTTGCAGCTGCCCACGAAGACGGTGTCGAGGTGGAGCGTCATGGTGTCGAGGCGAACGGCGCCGTGCTCGCAGGTGGCCAGCAGGTATTTGAAGGCCTCGACGGGCCGCTTGAGCAGGTCGTTGAACTCGATGAGCCCGCGGTTGGCGTCCACCAGATCGCCCAGGGGCTCGTACAGCGCCTCGTTCTGCAGGCTGGGCGGCAGCGAGTTGAGGCTGCGGTCGGCGGTCACCTGGCGCACGCCGGCGTCGACCCGCATCTGCGGATCCACGGTGACGGCGGCCTGCCGGTAGCGGTGCGACACGTGGAAGCGCTGCACCTGCACGTGCTTGAGCACCTCGCCCAGGTCGCCCTGATGGGCGCGCAGCAGGGCGTCGTAGATCTGGCGCGCCTTGGGGCTGAGCTCGCCCTCGGCGATGGCCTTGGGGATGCGTTGCCCCTCGCCCAGGTGCTGCTGGATCCACGCCACCCGCTCAGCGCGGGGCAGCAGCAGGAGCGGGTGGTCCCGGGTCTCGACCCGCAGGCGGGCGTCCACGTCGCCCTCGGGCAGGTGCGCGTAGGTGTCCAGCCCCGAGACGCCACGGGCGCCGCCGAAGCCGATGCTGCTGCGTTCCAGCTTCGAGGCCGGGAAGACCCAGTTGAAGGTGTAGAGCGCGCCCTCGGGGGTCTGGCTGTAGGCCTCGAGGCCCCGGACCATGCAGTGGATCAGGCTGCTCTTGGCGCTGCCGTTGGGCCCATGGAGCAGGATCAGCTTGCTGACGCGCCCCTGGCGGATGAAGTCGGTGAGCAGCCCGTAGATCCGCGCCTGGACGGGCTCGTGCCCCAGCACCGCGCCCTGGCCGTCCGCGAAGGGGGCGTCGAACAGCCGGTAGCGCGTGAAGTGCCCGTAGGGCCGATCCACGGTCTCGGTGCCGTAGTGATCGAAGACGTCGCGCAGGTAGGTGGCGGCGTCGCGGATCTGCCCGGCCGGGTCCTGCGCGACGACGTCCAGGTACTCGTGGAAGCCCAGCAGGAACTTCTCGGCCGCGAAGCGATCGCGCACCGTCTCGCTGGTCTGCTTGAGGAACTCGGCTGGGTCCTTCGCGATCACGGGCACTCCCTGACTCGGCGGCGCCGCAGCGCCCCCGGCTACTTGACGTCGACGGTCCAGGCGACCTTCTCACCGCGGATCAGCTTGCAGGCCTTGTCGTTGCAGACGCTGAAGTCTGCCAGGCCGTCGACCTTGAAGCTGCCGGCGGCGTCGCAGGTGTGGGTCACCTTGAACTTGAGCGCCTTCTCGGTGAGGTCGGCGTCGTCGGTGCCCAGCTGCGCCTTGGCCGGCTTCAGGCCCGGGTGCTCGGTGAGCTTGAGGCGCGCGGGGAAGTCCAGGTTCATCTTGAAGCCGGGCTTGGGCGTGATCTCGACGACCGACTCCCCGGGCTGTCCGGCGGTGGCGGCGCCGGGGATGACCCGCAGCTCGAAGTTGGCCTCGGCGGCGGGGGCGGCGGCGGGCGTCGGCGCGGCCTTGGCCTGAGCGGACGCGACGCTGGGCGCGGTCTTCGCGGCGGGGGCGTCACCGGTCGCGGCCGGCGTCGAGGGGGCGCTCGAGGGCTGGCAGCCACCGAGGGCCATGAGGCAGAGGGTCAGGGCGGGGATGCGACGCATGGGGATCCTTGTGGGGCCAAAGGGGTCGACGCGCAGGTTCAGGGCGCCAGGCCGACGGCGCCGGGTGGCGGCCACGGTCCGGCGCACGGGGCGGCGCGCGCCGTCTCCATATTTCAACACCCGCCGCGCCGGGCTACAAGCGGCACCGGGCCTTTGACCGGATGATCATGGCCGCTCGGGCCCTGGGATGCCCCGCCACCGCGGTCAGGGTGCACGGCCACGGCCGTCGGCGCCCGGGCCCTGGCCTCGTCAACCGGCTGGGGGGCCCAGGCATGCCCGGTTCATGACCGCCGCGCGCGCCGGGGGTGACCTGCCCGCAGGCGCGGCGTAGACTGAGGCCGTGAGACGACTGCGCGGCTTCGGACCCTATCGCCTGCTGTATCGGGTTGCCTCGGGGGGCATGGCCGAGATCTATCGCGCACGCCTGGAGGACGAGGACGTCGCCCTCAAGTGGCTGCTGCCGCAGTTCAACACCGACGCCGAGTTTCTGGTGATGCTGGCCGATGAGGCGCGCATCACGGGCCTGCTCGATCACCCCAACGTGGTGCGCCTGTTCGAGTTCGGCGCGGTGGACGACCAGCACTTCCTGGCGATGGAGTTCGTGGACGGGGTCGATCTGCGCGCCCTGTTGCGGCGCTGCCGCGAGCGCGGCGAGGCGCTGCCTGCGGCGGCGGCCGCCTGGATCATCGAGCAGTCCCTGCGCGGCCTGCAGGCGGCCCACACCCTGCGCGCAGCGGACGGCGCGAGCCTGAACCTGGTGCACCGCGACTTCAGCCCCTCGAACCTGCTGGTGAGCTTCGAGGGCGACGTGAAGCTCATCGACTTCGGCATCGCGAAGGACCGCCTGACCCGCGCGCGGACCCGCGGGGGGATGATCAAGGGCAAGCTGCGCTACATGAGCCCGGAGCAGACCGAGGGCCGACGGCTGGACGCCCGGTCGGACGTGTTCTCGGCTGGGGTCGTGCTCTACCAGGCGGCGGTCGGTCAGGCGCCCTTCAACGCCGACGACGACGCGGCGCTGATGTGGGCGATCCGCCACGAGACGCCCCCGCCCCCGAGCCACGGGCGGCCCGCCCTGGGTGAGGGCTTCGACGCGCTCATGGGGCGCGCCCTGGCCAAGGCCCCCGAGGCGCGCTACCCGTCGGCGGCCGCCTTCGCCGAAGCTCTGCGGGCGTGGCGCCTGGCCACGGCGCCGGCGTACCACGCGGGCTTGCTGGGCGAGTGGCTCCAGGCCCGCTTCGCGGCGGAGCGGCAGGACACCATCAAGGCCATGGACGAGGCCGATCTGGCGGGCGAGCTGGACGACAGCGTGGGCTCGGTGAACACGCAGTACACCCGGCTGGTGGAGCCGGGCTGGCGGACGGCGTCGGGGGTGCACGATCCCGCGGCAGATCTCGAAGACCAGATCGAGAGCTGGCGCTCGGCCCGGCGCTCGGTGGGGGCCGCCCCCGCCGATGGGCCCGCAGGCGCTGCGGGCGCCGAGACCTCACCGGGGGTCCCCCCCGTCGATCCCTGACGGCGCTGGGCCGCGCGGGCGGGGCGCCGCGCCAGCGGAAGGGCGCCTGGGCCTCCACGGGGCTATGGATGGACGCTGTCTGCGGCGCCGGCCACAAACGGGGCGGGCGCCCCGCGCACGCAGCACCAGCGCGAGAGCGTGGGGGTGGCGCGCTCCAGGGGGCCGGGCACCGGCAACACCACGAAGGTGCAGGGGCAGACACAGGCCTCGTCGGCGCCGTGCGCCGGGGTGTCGGGCGGCAAGAAGCAGCCCGTGTTGACGTAGTAGGCCTTGTGGTCGTGGGGCATCCGGCTGCGCCGCGGGGCGTGGGCGTGCCCAAAGGCGACCACGGGCACCTGCAGGCGGGCGCTGATGATCTGGGCGGTGTCGATGAGCTTGCGCCGGATGTCGACGTCGACCCGGCCCCGCCAGTAGCGCGCCCAGGCGACGCCGCCGATCACGGCGCTGCCGAGCAGCGCGGCGTCGCCCCAGCGGCTCCCATCGGTCCACAGCGCGATGAGGGCGGCCAGCAGCATACCCGCGGCCGCCGTCCACTCGGCGAGCCCCAGCATGGTGTACAGCTGCCGCTTCGACGCCATCGCCGAGGGGGCGGTGAGCTGGTCCAGGGCCTCCAGGGTGGGGCGGTCGAGGGGGCCGTTCGCGGCGAGCTCGTCGAGGGCCGCGCGGTGGGCGCGCCAGGCGTCGTCGGACCGAAACCGTCCGTGCTCCAGGTGCTCGCCCACGCAGCGCATGACGAACTGCACGTAGTGCCGGCCCACCACCAGCAGCCGCCCGAAGCCCTGGCGCCGGTAGTGCGCCGCGTACTCCTTGAGCCCCCAGTGCTCCTTGTCGTGGGTGCGAAAGCCGGGCTCGAGGTTGGCGAAGTAGCGGATCGCCAGCCCGCTCAGGGGCTCGGCCAGGGTGTCCTCGTCCTGGGCCTTGAGGGGGCAGAGCTGCGGGGCGGTCACGCAGAAGTCGTCGAAGCGGTGGCCGTGCTCGAAGTAGAGCAGGCCCGGCTGCAGGTAGAACCAGGGGTTGAAGTGTACCCGCTCGATGAAGGCGTCGCGGTCGGCGCCGGGCTGCGCCTCCACGCCGAAGTACAGATCCACCAGGGTGTCGACGAAGGCCGCGCGCACGCTGGGCCAGAACAGGGCCTGGTCGTGGTTGCCCTGCACGACCTCGATGCGGTGGCCTGCGCCCACGAAGTCGGCGAGGTACACGAACACCTTGCGGTGGCGCTCGACGAGCCGCTCGAACTTCCAGCGGGACTCGGACTCGCGGTTGCCCAGGCCGAAGCGGCGCTGGTCAGGATCGGCGTCCGGGGGGAACAGGGTGACCTGCAGGAAGTCGAACAGATCGCCGCCGAGGATCAGGCGCCAGGGCTGGCCGTCCAGGCGCGTCCCGCGGTGATGGTCCAGGAACTGGCAGAAGTGGGCGTCGAAGCTGTCGGCGCGCTTCAGGTACTCAATGCGGCTGTGGTCCTTGCAGGCCTCGCCCAGGTGCAGATCGCTGACCAGCAGCAGGTGCTCCTGGGTGACCGGCGTGGGCGCCGCCTGCGGGGGGACGGGCAGCTGTGGCCCCCCGCGGCGGCGGCCGAGCACCCGGCGGACCCGGGCCCAGACGCTCACGGGCGGTCGGCGCGCTCGCGGCAGGCCAGGCCACAGGCGTCCACGTGGGGACACCCATAGGCACAGCCCGCGCCGGCGGCGAAGGTGCGCAGCACGAGCTCGGGCACCACGCCATCACCCACGGCCTGCCGGGCGGCCAGCGCCGCCGCGGCCAGGGCGGTGGGCGTCGCGGCGTACGGCGTGTCCAGGAAGCCGAGCCGGAAGAGGGTGTCGCGCACGTCGCGGAAGGGCACCGCCGTGAACGCCGACGCGCCCTTGAGGCGGACGACGCCCGTGACGTGGAGCGCCCGCAGGATCCAGAACAGCTCGACCGTGAAGAGCCCCTGGCCCAGGGCGGCCTCGAGGTGCTGGAAGGCCTCGGCTGCGTCCGCGCAGCGCTCGAGGGCCTCGGGCAGCCCGGGGTGCTCCGCGATGCGCCGCGCGACGATGCTGGCCAGCAACAGGGCGTCCGGGTCGACCCCACGCACCCGGCGGGGCGGGGCGGTGCCGGCGTGCAGGGTGTCGAGCACCTGTGC
>JAUHVS010000216.1 GCA_030424955.1 bacterium
AGAGCGACAGCCCCCCAACCAACAGCCCCACCCACGCGGCCTACACGCGACAGCTGGCGGAGTACGCCCGCGCCCTGCTGGCCACCGTGTCGCCCGAGCTGCACATCGAGACCCTGCTGGTGGGCCTGCACCCCGAGCTGCCTGAGCCCGATCAGGCGGAGATCGCCCTGGACCACGTCGCGCCCGCCCTGGCGCCCGGCCTGCGCCGGCTCATCGAGGCGGGCGCGCCGACCCCCGTCGTGGGCGCGGACGCCGCCGACGCCGTGCTCGAGCTCGCCTGGATCGACCGCAAGCTGGGGCTGCTGCTCGACCCCACCGACGCCGACCGCAGCAGCCTGAGCGCCGAGGGCTGGACGGTGGTCGAGGCCCATGACGGCGCCCCCGGCTGGGCCGAGCCCGCGCTGGCGTCGCTGGCGGACGCCCTGGGGGTGGCCCTGCCATGAGCGGCTACCAGATCGCCCTGACCGACGGCTTCCAGCGGGCCCGCAACCAGCTCGACGCCAACATGCAGAAGGCGGTGAACGAGGCGGTCAGCAAGGTGCAGAGCGGCCACGGCGCCACCCACCCCCACAAGCTCGAGGGCACGGCCTTCGTGGCGTTTGGGGTCAACCGCAACGCCTTCCGGGTGATCTGCGCCCGCGAGGGCCAGACCCTGCTGCTGCTGCACGTGGGCCCCCACGACGCGGCCTATGACTGGGCCGAGCGCCACCGCGTCGCCCAGGTGGGCGAGGTGGTGCGGGTGCGGCGCATGGTCATCGAGACCGACACGCCGGCCGGCCTCGCCCCCGCCGAGCCAGACGTGCCCGGCCCGCTGCACACCGTGCGCGACCGGGTGTTCGCGCGGTTCAAGGTGGGCCCCCACGGCGCGGTGGGCTTCCGGGCCATCCCCGACAGCGAGGCCCTGTTCGAGGTGGCCGAGCACCTCGATCCGCCCTTGGGCGAGGCCCTGCTGGCGCTGTCGGACGATCCCGACGACGTGGACGCCGCCTACGCCCGGTTCGTGGGCGCGCAGGCGCGGCCCGAGGCGCCCACCCTGGCCGAGGCCATCCACGCCCCGGTCAACAGCGCCACCGTGTGGGTGCCGCCGCCGGGCGAGGAGGCCCTGGCCGCCGCCCTCGAGGGCGAGCTGCCCGCGTGGCGGGTGTTCTTGCACCCCAGCCAGCGGCGCCTGGTCACCCACCGGGGCAAGGGCGCCCTGAAGGTCACCGGCGGGCCGGGCACCGGCAAGACCGTGGTGGCCCTGCACCGCGCCCGCTGGCTGGCCACTGAGCGCTTCGCCGACGACCCCCGTCCCGTGCTCATCACCACCTTCAACGCCACCCTGGCCCGCCAGCTCGGCGAGCCCCTCGCGCAGCTCACGGCCGAGACGCCGGCCCTCGCCGACCGGGTCGCCGTGGTGTCGCTGGTGGCCGTCGCGCAGCAGGTCCTGCGGGCCGTCGGGCAGCCCGCCACGCTGCTGGTGGGCGAGGCCGTGGAGGCCGCGTGGCGCGAGGCCCTGGTGCACGACACCGAGGGCCTGGGCCGCGCCTTCTACGACGCGGAGCGCAGCCAGGTCATCGCCCGGGCCGGCGCGTGGACGGCCACCCAGTACCTGAAGGCGCGCCGCCCCGGCCGGCCCCGCACCGACCGGCCGGGCCGCAAGCGCATCTGGGCGGTCATCGACGCCTTCGAGCAGGCCCTGCTGAGCGCGGGCGGCGGCGACGGCATCGCCCTGGCCCACCGGGCCGCGGCGGCCGTCCTCGCCCACGGCGTGCGCCCCTGGTCGGCGGTGGTGTGCGACGAGGCCCAGGACGCCGGCGCCGATGAGCTGCGGCTGCTGGCCGCGCTGAGCCGCGGCGAGGACGGCGGCATCGATCCCGACCGCCTGTTCCTGTGTGGCGACGGCAACCAGCGCCTGTACGCCCAGCCCGTGACCTTCGCGAGCTGCGGCATCGAGATCCGCGGCCGATCCAAGCGGCTGCGCCTGAACTACCGCACCACCGAGGGCATCCGGGCGGCCGCGGTGCGGCACGTGCAGGGCCTGCCCATCGACCCCGTGGACGCCGACGATCACGCCGACGGCCCGCCCCGCGACCCCCTCACCGGCTACCGATCCGTGCGCCGGGGCGAGGCGCCGGTCAGCCGGCGCTTCGACGACGCCGACGGCGAGGCCGACTGGATCGCCGAGCTGGCGAGTGACGCCGCCGATCCCCTGCTGGTGCTGGCGCCCACCCACCGCTGGCTCGACGGCCTGGCCGAGCGCCTGCGGGCCCGGGGGCTGCCGGTCCACACCCTCACCCGCCAGACGGTCAGCCTGGCCCCCACCGGGATCACGCTGTGCACCCTGCACCGGGCGAAGGGCCTGGAGGCGCCGCGGGTGGTGCTCGCTGGCCTCGGCGCGGGCGAGCCCCGCTGGACCGCGCGGGTGGCGATCCCGAAGGACCAGTGGGCGCGCCAGCAGCGCTGCCTGCTCTACGTGGGCATGACCCGCGCCCGCGACTGGTGCGGCCTGTCGACGGTGGGCGGGGCGCCCCAGGACGCCGACGCTGAGTAGCGCGACCGCGCCGCGGTTTGGCGTCGAGCCCCTGCGCGCACTATGTTCGCGGCCAAGGAGGTGCCCATGCGCCCGCTGCTGATCGGCCTGATGGGCCTGGTGATGACAGGCTGCGTCATCAAGGACACCGCCACCGAGGGCACCCGCGAGATGCGGGGCGGCCTCAAGAGCCTGGTGGTGCAGTCCACGGGCGATGGCGGGGCCATCGTCAGCTTCACCTTCGGCTACCTGTTCGGCATCGTCGACGCGGCCGGCATCGCGCCCATCCGGTGGACCTACTCGCTGCAGGTGCCCCGGGGCGCCGTGCTGGCCGAGGCCGAGCAGGTCATGCGCGAGCCCCAGCCCGACAAGACCGAGATCCTGGTGGTGGGCGACCGGCAGCGCGAGCTTGAGGTGCCCACCGGGCTGCGCGCGGACGTCACCTATGTGCTGTGGTTCCACGTCTGGTACGGCGACGAGCCCATCGGCGAGGTGCTCGCGCCCGTGCGCCTCGTCGAGGGCGAGCAGATCGAGGTCCCCTACGACCCCGAAGCCGAGATCTGAGGCGCGGCCCTCAGGCCACCTGACCCACCGGCGCTGCCTGGGCGGGCGCTGCCTGGGCGGGCGCTGACGGGCTCGCCGCCGTCCCCAGCCCCTGCGCCCGCGCCGAGCGGGCCGCCCGCTTCGCCTCATCCTGCCGCCAGCGCGCCGTGCCCAGGTAGGGCTCGCGGGTGCCCATCAGGTGGTCCATCCAGGGCCGCGTCACACACCAGTTGGCGTTCTGGTTCGGGCCCATGTGGTGGTCGTAGTGCCAGGGCAGGTGCCGCTTGGCCCACGCCGCGTCCAGGTGGCTCTTCTTGTGCACCCGGTAGTAGTTCGCCGCGCTGTACCACACGGTGCCCACGAAGAACGGCGCCACGGGGAAGAGCGGCGCGACCGCCAACCCCGCGCCCACCAGCGACGCCACCTCCTTGGCCCGTGGGGCGCTCGTCCACCACGGCGCGGTGTAGTCGGGGTCGAGGTGCTCGCTGCGCCGCACCGCCCGGTGGTGCACGTGCCAGTGGAAGGCCCAGAAGCTGTCTTTGCGCTTGCCGCGGCCGTGCAGCCAGTGGGTGTGCACCCACCACTCCGTCGCGTTCGCGGCCAGCAGGCCCAGGGGGATCCCGATCATCTGGTCCTCCAGCGGGCCGCCACTTGTTGCGACCACTCGGTCACCTTACATCAAATCACGCCCAACGCGATCATCTCGAACCGGCGCCCGCCCCTCGCTCGTCGTTGTCATGCACCCCCGCCCACCACACAATGGCGCCATGACCGACCGCCCCCGCCGCACCGTCCGCGCTCCGCGGCCGCGCAGCCTGCCCGCCGAGCGCCCCGGCCCCACCGGCGGCAAGCGCGACCTCAACCGCCGCAAGCGCCTGGCCCAGTTCGCCAGCGCCGCCCTCGAGCTGATGCAGCGCCACGGCGTCGAGGCCGTCACCATCGAGCAGATCTGCGAGGGCGCGGGCCTCGCCAAGGGCAGCTTCTACCGCTACTTCTCGGGCAAGCCCGCCCTGGTCGAGGCCCTCTTCGAGCGCCTGGCCGAGCAGGTGGACGCCGCCATGGCCCGCGCCGAGACCGCCCTGGCCGCCGCCGACAACACCGACGCCCTGGTGATGGCCTACGCCGATCTCGCCATGGCCCTGGCCCCGGTCGTGGTCGAGGAGCAGGCGGTGGTGCGGCTGTATCTGCAGGAGCGCCGCGGCCCCCGCACCGAGGCCCGCGCCGTCATCCGCGACTTCGGCGACCGCCTGCTGGCCCGCGGCGAGGCCCTGACGCTGGCCGCGCGCGCCCACGGGCTGCTGCGCGACCTGCCCCCGGCCGTCACCACCCGGGCGGTCATCGGCGCCATCGAGGCCGTCGCCTGGAGCCACCTGGAGGGCGATCTGCCCGGCGATCCAGGCGCGCTGGGCGAGGCCCTCATCAGCCTGGTGCTCGAGGGCGTGCTCCACGCGCCCGGGGTGCCGGCGCCGTGACGGCCCCCGGGTCGCGGCAGACCCTCTGCGCAGCCCTTGCCCCAGCGGGGCCGCTCGCCTAAACCGATCAACGCTCAGCCTGACGCTCAGCCCACCGCGAGGACGCCACCCGTGTCGAACTTCACTGAAAAGCCCACGCCCGCCGACGGCATCCGCCGCGTCGGCATCGTGTTCTCGGGCGGCCCCGCGCCGGCCGCGAACGCCGTCATCTCGGCCGCCGCCGTCTCGTTCCTGGAGGACGGGCGCGAGGTCATCGGCTTCTTCCACGGCTACTCCAACCTGGTGGACTACCACCCGGTCGCCCGCCGCCTGCTGCCGGACGTGCACTACCGCATCTTCCGCTCGGGGGACGTGCGGGGCCTGCGCAACGAGCGCGGCATCTGCATCGGCACCGCCCGCGCCAACCCCGGCAAGGGCATCTCGGGCCGCAACGATCTCAGCGATCCGGCCAAGACCGCGCGCCTGCGCAACGTCTACAACGCCCTCGTGGATCTCGAGGTCGACGCCCTGATCTCCATCGGCGGCGACGACACCCTCAAGACGGCGAACTTCCTCTACGAGTTCCAGAAGCACCTGCCCCCCGAGGCGAGCCGCGTGAAGGTGGTGCACCTGCCCAAGACCATCGACAACGACTACCGGGGCATCGACTTCACCTTCGGCTTCTTCACCGCGGTGGACTTCATGGCCAAGGAGCTGCTGAACCTGCGCGCCGACGCCCGGGCCACCAGCAGCTACTTCATCGTCGAGACCATGGGCCGCAAGGCCGGCTGGCTGCCCTACGGCGTCGGCATCGCGGGCGAGGCCAACCTGGTGCTCGCGGTGGAGGATCTGGACGACAGCCTGCTGGAGAAGAAGCCCGGCAAGGACGGCGTGCGCCACCTCGACCCCATCAAGCTGGCCGATCGCATCGCGGATCTGATCATCACCCGCGAGGAGCGCGACCGGAAGTTCTACGGCACCATCGTGCTGGCCGAGGGCCTCGCCGAGGCGCTGCCGCCGGACTTCGTCGAGGGCGTGTCCCGCGACGAGCACGGCCACCTGTCGCTGGGCAAGGTCAACCTGGCGGCGATGATGGCGCAGCTCTCCAGCCAGCGGTACGAGCAGAAGACCGGCCGCAAGAAGAAGAGCCGCGGCGTGCAGCTTGGCTACGAGAGCCGCTGCGCCGCGCCCCACGCCTTCGACGTGATGCTCGGCAGCCAGCTCGGCATCGGCGCCTACCGCGCCCTGGTCGAGGAGGGCCTCGACGGCCACATGGTGTCGGTGGCCGGCCAGCTCTCGCTGACCTACGTGCCCTTCTCGGAGCTGGTCAACCCCGAGACCATGGTCACGGACGTGCGCTTCATCGCCCCCGGCAGCGACTTCCACCAGCTGGCGCGGTTCCTCGAGACCCGCACCGAGGCCTTCGCGCCGTGGACGCCCGGCCCCCGCGACGAGAGCCGCCGCTAGCGACGGCGCGGGCCTCGGGCGCCCCGCTCAGCGCCCTACCCGCCCACGCCCCGTCAGTCGGGGCGCATCGACCGCACCCACTCCACGTACGGGAAGTGGCTCAGAGCCACCTCGACCGGCAGCACGATGATCTCGGGCACGGCGTAGGGGTGCAGCTCGATCAGCGCCTCGCGCATGGCGGCGATGCCCTGGCCGCGCACCTTGATGATCAGGGTCATCTCGGGCTCATCGCACACCGCGCCGTCCCACCAGTAGACGCTGCGCACGGGCCCCACGAGGTTCACGCAGGCGGCGAGGCGCCGGTCGATCAGCGCGTGGGCGATCCCAGGCGCGACGTCGGGTGGGCAGTTGCACAGCACGACCTTCATCGCCGCCTCCGGGGCCACAGGGGGAGCCGATTGGAGCATGGGCGTGTGACGCTCAGGCAACGAGGCGTCGGGCCCGCGCATCCTCTGGCGTAGCGGCGCCGTCCAATGGCGCGCGCCCGCACCTGGAGGCCCCCATGGATCGCACCACCGCCCTCAACCGCTACGTCGACTGGCTCACCCGCCTGAGCCCCGACACCCTCAACGAGCTGCACGGCCTCGCCGCGCCGCAGATGACCTTCCGCGATCCCTTCGTCGAGGTGCAGGGCCCGGACGCGGTCATCGACCTGTTCGCCCGCATGTTCCGCGGCCTGCGCGGCGTGCGCTTCGACGTCACCGACCGCGCCCTCGGGGCCGACAACGCCTTCTTGGAGTGGACCTTCACCTGCCGGCCGCGGCCCTTTGGCCCGAAGATCCGCATCGAGGGGGTCAGCCGCATCGGCCTGGACGCCGAGGGCCGCGTGGTGCGGCACATCGACGACTGGGACGCCAACCAGCAGCTCTTCAGCCGCGTGCCCGTCCTGGGCCCGGCCTGGCGGCGCCTGCAGGCCCGCTGGGTCGGCGGGCACTGACCCGCCCGCGCCCGGCTCGCCCCGCTCAGCGCGGGGGCAGCACCAGGGTGTCCACCGGCTCGGCGTCGAGGGTGATCCGCGTGAGCGTCAGCCCGCCGTCCGGGGCGATCTCGAGCTGGGTGAAGCCGTGGGTGTCCGAGGACACCTGCCGCAGCGCCACCTCTTCCGGCCGCTCGGCCTGCACCACCGCCAGCTCCTCGTCGGGGTCGTAGAGCACCGAGCCCCCGCCCCCATCCACCACGTACTGCACGCCGTCCACGTCGAAGCGCTCGTAGGCGTGCACGTGCCCGTTCAGCACCAGATCCACCCCCGCCGCCACGAAGCGCGGGTGCAGCACCTCGCGCAGGGCGAAGGCCCCGTCGTGCAGGCTGAAGGTGTAGGTGGGCCGGTGGAAGGCCACGATCAGCCGCAGCACCTCGGGATCAGCCGCGGCCCGGGCGAGCTCGGCGTCCAGCCACTCGAGCTGCGCCACGTCGTTGGGCAGGCCCGACTCGCTGTTCAGCAGCAGCACCCGCGCGGGCCCCACGGTCAGCGCCGTGTAGTCGAGGGCTGGCCCCACCCCCTCGGCCGGCGGCGCGTCGGCCAGCAGCCGCAGGTACATCTGCGAGAACTCGCCGTCGGTCTCGAACTCGTGGTTGCCCACGCAGGCCCGCAGCGGGGCCTGGCGCAGCGCCCCCGCGAAGAACCCGAAGAAGCCGTTCCAGGTGTCGCCGGGGTTGCTGCGGTACTGGATGTCGCCGCCGTGCAGCACCAGATCGGGCGCGCTGTCCGCCACGGCCTGGGCCACCGGCTCGCTCATGGGCCACATGGTGTCGGCCACCCAGGCCACGCGCACGGTGTCGGCGGGGCCGGTCACCCGCAGGCTGCCCGTCACCGGCTCGGCGGCCTGCCCCTCGGGCGCGGTGACCGTCCAGGTCCAGCGGCCGGGGGTCAGGGCCCCCAGATCGGCGCGGTGCAGGGTGTAGTCCCCCGCGCGATCCACCGTGGGCCAGCTCTCCACCGCCCAGCGCCAGTCGATGGCCTCGGTGCGGCGCAGGGGCGTGAGGGGCTGCCCCTCGCCCTCGGGCCCGGTGAGGATCACCGCCCACTCGCCCGCGTCGCGGGTCTCGAAGCGCAGCTCGCGGCCCCCGTCGCTGCGCACATGCACCCAGGGCCCCTTGCTCATGCCCTGCCAGGCGGGCGGCCCCGCGTCCGCCTCGGCGTCAGCGGTGGCGTCCACGGTGGCGTCCGCCGCGCCCAGGTCGGGCGAGGGGCCCGCGTCGGCGGCGGCGTCCGGGGCGCGGCCGGTGTCGAGGGGCGCGGCGCCGTCGGCGGCGACCGGATCGGCGGCCTCGTCATCGCAGCCCGTCACCGACAGGGCGAGCAGCGCGGCGGCGCCTTGGGCGAGCAGGTCACGGCGGGTGGGGTGTCGGGTCACGGGGCACCTGGGGGGCCGAGCGCCGCAGCGCCATCAGCCTGCGGGGCGTTGAAGTGAGCGAGGCCGCCGGCCGACGGGCCGCCAGGGGCCCGCCCGCGCTGGAGGCGGCGGCGATCAGAGTCGTG
>JAUHVS010000217.1 GCA_030424955.1 bacterium
AGGGCGGCCCCGACCGCGGCCACCGCCGCGAGGTACACCCGGCCGGGACCGATGGGCTCGGGAGCCGGCGGGCCGGGGGGCGGCGGAGCGGGATGCGGGGGCGGGGCGACCACGACCACCGTCGGCCCCTCGGGGGCGTCGGCGGGCGTCGAGCGAGGGCGGGGGCCGTTTGGCGGGTGGTCGGACGGGGCCGGCTCCGGCTCAGCGGCCTCGCGGGCGGCCTGGCTGCGGCGCGCCCAGTCGGGCAGCGGCGCGTCGTCGTAGCCCGCCAGCCGGGATCCGTCGCCGCGCCAGCCGGCCTGATCGTCGGGCTCGGCCGCCGAAGCGTCATCGGTGTCGGGGGCGTCGTCGGTGTCGCGGGCGTCGGCGGCGTCGCGGTGAGCCGGCGGCTCAGCCGCCGCGGCCGCCGGCGCAGGATCGGCCGCGGCGCTGAGGGTCGGCGCTGCGGCCGGGGCCTCGGCGGGCGACATGGAGGGCTCAGCTGAGGCGTCGGCCCCAGCCGCGCAGCCCGGGCAGGCCGTGAGGCCGTCGCTGTCGATGGTGCGGCAGTCGGCGCACACGAGGCGGCCGCAGGTCACGCACGCCGCGACGGCGGACGCATGGGGGTGGGTGGCGCAGGTGAGCGCGCTGGGATCCAGGGGCACCCGCGCCTACTTCTTGCGCTTCTTGCGCGCGGCGCGGGCCTGCTTGTTCTTCTGGCGGGCCTTGGCCTTGCTGGCCTGGGCCGCCTTGCTGTTCTGGGCCTTGTAGCTGCCGGGGGTGCCGGGGGGCAGGTAGCCCTTGGGCAGGCCGGGCAGCAGGTCCTGCACGCTCTGGCCGCCCATGCCGGGCATCCCGCCCATGCCGCCCATGCCCATCTGGCTCATCATGTCGGCCATGCCGGGCATGCCCGCCATGCCGCCCATGCCGCCGCCCATGCCGGGCATGCCGCCCATGCCCATCTGGCCCATCATGTCCTGCAGGTTCATGCCCTTGAGCTGCTGCATCTGGGCGAACTGCTTGAAGCCCGGCAGCTTGTAGAGCAGGTTCCCGCCGCCCGGCGAGCCGATGGCGCCCATGATGGTGCGCATGCCCTTGAAGCGGCCCACCAGCTCGGTGACCTCTTTGGGATCCACCCCCGCGCCCTTGCCGATGCGGGTGGCGCGGCCGGGCTGCTTCTCGATGAGCTCCGGCTTGCTGCGCTCGCTCTTGGTCATCGACTGGATGATGGCCTCGATGCGCACCAGCGCCCCGTCGTCGATGGCGCCGTCGGGCAGGCCGTCGCCGAAGAAGGGCAGCTTCTCGAACACGTCCTTGAGCGAGCCCATCTTCTTGATGGTGCGGATCTGCTCCAGGAAGTCCCACATGTCGAACTTGCCGCTGAGGAGCTTCTTCGCGTCCTTCTCGGCCTGCTCTTCGTCGATGACCTTCCCGAAGTCCCCCATCAGGCCGACGATGTCGCCGAAGCCCATGATGCGGCTCGCGAGGCCCTCGGGGCGGAACTCCTCGAGGGCGTCGAGATCCTCGCCCATGCCCAGGAACTTGATGGGCTTGCCCGTGACCTGCTTGATGGACAGCGCCGCGCCACCGCGGGCGTCACCATCGAGCTTGGTCATGATGAAGCCGCTGATGGCGATGCGCTCGTCGAAGGTCTTGGCGGTGCGCACCGCGTCCTGGCCGATCATCGAGTCGACGACCAGCAGGATGTTGTCGGGCTTCGTGCGGGCCTTGATCTGCTCGAGCTCGCCCATGAGCTGATCGTCGATGGCGAGGCGGCCGGCGGTGTCGAAGATCACCACGTCGCGGCCGCGCTTCTTCGCCTGATCGAGGGCGTGGGCGCAGATGTCGGGGGGCTGGGCGCCGTCCTCGTAGTAGACGGGCACGTCGAGGCGCTGGCCGAGCACCTTGAGCTGCTCGATGGCGGCGGGGCGGTAGATGTCGGCGGCCACGAGCATGGGCCGGCGGCCCTGCTCCACCAGGTAGCGCGCGAGCTTGCCGGTGGTGGTGGTCTTCCCGGCGCCCTGCAGACCCACCATCATGATGGTGGTCACGCCCGCCCCGAAGGTGAGCGTGGTGTCCACGGGGCCCATGAGGGCCTCGAGCTCGTCCTGGCACGTCTTGATGAAGTGGTCGCCGGGCCGGACCTGCATGTCGCCGGCCTTGATCCGCACCACCTGGCCCAGGGCCTTCTCTTTGACGCGGCCCACGAACCCGCGCACGACCTTGAAATCGACGTCCGCTTCGAGGAGGGACACGCGGATCTCGCGCAGGGCCTCCTCGATGTTCTCTTCGGTCAGCTCGCGCTGGCCTTGGAACCGGTGCTTGACCGAGCGGAAGCCTTTGCTGATGGTTTCGAGCATCTGGGCCTCGGGTCCCTGGGGCAATGGCGTGGCGCCTGCGCGGACGCGGCGCCGATCCCCGGCGACGCGCGCCGGGCAAGCGGGGCTCCGGAGTCTATGGACCGGCCCCCAGATCGTCAAGGTCGGCCACGTTGCGCCTGACCTCACGCCGGCCTACCATGCCCAACAAATCCGCTCAGCGGGGCCGAGGAAAACTGTGGCCAACGAGGACTCCGAATACGTCATCGGCATTGACCTGGGCACCACCAACACCTGCGTGGCGGTGGTGGTCGACGGCGAGGTGCACGTCATCCCCGACGAGGAGGGCGAGACCCTCCAGGCGTCGCTGGTGGCGTTCCTGGAGGACGGCTCCGTCGTGGTGGGCAACGGCGCGCGCAAGGAGGCGGTGACCGATCCGGTCAACACCATCTCGTCGGCGAAGCGCCTGATCGGGCAGGCCTGGGGCAACAGCACCATCAAGCAGGCCCGCCAGCACCTGCCCTACAAGATCGCCAAGGGGCCCAACCAGGCGCCCCTGCTCGACGTGCGCGGGCGCAAGTTCGCCGTGCCCGAGATCTCGGGCATGGTGCTGCGCCGCGCGAAGGACATCGCCAGCCGCTACCTGGGTCAGTCGGTGACCAAGGCGGTCATCACGGTGCCCGCCAACTTCAACGACACCCAGCGGCAGATGACCCGCCTGGCCGGCGAGCTGGCGGGCCTCGAGGTGCTGCGCATCATCAACGAGCCCACGGCGGCGGCCCTCGCCTACGGCTACGGCCGCGACGTGCGGGCGCGGCTGGTGATCTACGACTTCGGCGGCGGCACCTTCGACATCACGCTGCTGGACGTGCGCCACAACGTGTTCGAGGTGCTCTCCACCGCCGGCGACAGCTACCTGGGCGGCGACGACTTCGACACCCGCCTGGCCCAGTACATGCTGCGGGGCTTCGAGAAGCAGTACGGCTTCAAGATCGACCACGACCCCGTGGTGCGCGGCCGCCTCAAGCAGGTGGGCGAGAAGATCAAGCGCCAGCTCTCGAACAAGGAGCGCGCCATCGTCAACGTGCGCGATCTGGCGGTGGCCCCCGACGGGCGGCACTGCGATCTGCGCTTCCAGGTGGACCGCGCCGGGGTGCACAAGCGCTTCGCCGACATCGTGCAGCGCACCTTCCTGGTGTGCGACGAGGCCCTGGCCAACGCCCACGTGAGCGCCGCCGACGTGCAGGGCGTGGTGCTGGTGGGCGGCTCCACCCGCATGCCGCTGGTGCGCGAGATGGTGGAGCAGTACTTCACCCAGCCGCCGCTGACCGACATCAACCCCGACGAGGTGGTGGCCGTGGGCGCCGCCATCCAGGGCGCCGCCCTCGTGGCCGATCCCTTCAGCCCCGCCGGGGCCCACCAGCCCCTGCTGCTGGACGTCACCCCGCGCTCCCTGGGCGTCGAGGTGGTGGGCGGCTTCTACGACGTGCTGATCGATCGCAACACCGCGGTGCCCTGCGAGCAGACCCGGGTGTTCGCCACCAGCCAGGACGGCCAGACCACCGTGCGCCTGCAGATCTTCCAGGGCGAGAGCCGCGTGGCGTCCGACAACGTGAAGCTGGGCGAGATCGAGCTCTACAACCTGCGGCCCATGCCCCGCGGCATGGTCGAGATCGAGGTGACCTTCGCCATCGACGCCGACGGCATCGTGGACGTCACCGCCAAGGATCGTGAGACCGGCATCGCGCAGCAGACCCGGGTCATGGTGACCGCGGGCTTCTCTGACGAGGCGGTGCGGGTGATGCGCCGCCGGAACCAGTAGCGTGGCCGACGTCGATCCGCCATCCCGCCGGCAGGCGCTGGTCGCCGTCACGGCCAACCCGGTGCGGCAGGCCTTCGTGCGCCTGCTGCAGGACGCCTTCGAGGTGCACGCCTTCGAGGACGGCGACGCCGCCTGGGAGCACGCCACCCAGCAGCCGGTCGATCTGGCCCTGATCAGCCGCGAGCTGCGGGGCGTGGCCGGCACCGTGCTGTGCGGGTTGCTGCGGCAGAGCAAGAAGGGCGACACGCTGGGGATCATCCTCACGTCCACGCGCTACCAGGACCCCCTGACCGCCGCGAGCGATCTGAGCGCCCACGGGGCCGACGCCTGGCTGCCGCTGCCCGCCGCCCCGGAGCTGGTGGGCACCCGCGTGTGGGAGGTGCTCGCCCGCCGCGAGCCGCTCACCCGCCTGGGCCTGCTGCCGGACGCCGTCGCCGAGGCCCTGACCCCGGTGGTGCGGGACTTCGAGCACATGAGCTACTTCGCGCTGCTGGGCGTGGGCGAGGACGCTGACTCGGCGGCGATCCAGCAGGGGTTCCACGCCCGCAGCCTGATCCTGCACCCCGATCGCCACGGGCGGCTCAAGGCCACCTACCCCTTCGTGTTCGCCCGGGTGACCGCGGCCTACCGGCGCCTGAGCGAGGCCTACAAGACCCTGACCGACGCGCAGACCCGCCGGGAGTACCTGCTGGCCTACCGGCGCCACGGCGCGGTGCGCCTGGAGCACGACGGCCGCGACGATCGCGCCCGCCAGGAGGTGCAGCGCTGCACCACCGACGCGGGCCGCGCGGCGGTGCTGGAGGCCCTCGAGATGCGCAGCCTGGGCGATCTGGAGGCGGGCCTGGAGGCCATGGACGTGGCCTTCGCCGCCGAGCCCGACAACCCCGACGTGCACCGGCTGCGGGGCGCGTTCGCCAAGCTGGTCTCGGTCATCGAGCAAGGGGCGCTGTGAGCTTGATCCCCCCCGCCCCCGAGCGGGCCGTGGCCCCGGTGGGGGCGGCGGCCGAGCCTGTGGTGGCCACCGAGCCGGCGGCCCCTGAGGCCGCGCCCGCCGCAGGCCCCGCTCCGGTCAAGGCGCTGGGCCGCCTGCCCCGCCACCTGGCGATCATCATGGACGGCAACGGGCGCTGGGCCGAGCAGCGGGGCCTGCCCCGCCACGCCGGCCACGCCGCGGGGGCCAAGGCCGTCAACCGCACCGTGCGCGCCTGCCGCGAGCTGGGCATCGAGGTGCTCACGCTGTACGCCTTCAGCGAGCAGAACTGGGCGCGGCCCGAGGACGAGGTCGAGGCGCTGATGCAGCTGCTGCACGACTACGTGCACGACGAGCGCTTCGAGATCCTCAACAACGGCATCCGCCTGACCACCATCGGGGACGTGGATCGCCTGCCCCGCTGGGTGAGCGGCCCGCTGCGGGCCCTGTGCGCCGAGAGCGCCAAGAACGAGGGCATGCTGCTGGCCCTGGCGCTGAGCTACGGCGGCCGCGAAGAGGTGCTGCGCAGCGTGCAGGCCCTGGCCCGCGAGGTGGCCGCCGGCCGGCTCGCCCCCGAGGCCATCGACGAGGCCGCCCTGGCCCGCGGCCTGTACACCGCCCAGTGGCCCGACCCCGATCTGGTGGTGCGCACCAGCGGTGAGGCCCGGCTGAGCAACTTCCTGCTGTGGCAGTCGGCCTACGCCGAGCTGTACTTCACCGACGTGGCCTGGCCCGACTTCCAGCCCGCGCATCTCGACGAGGCCCTGCGCCACTACGCGCGCCGCGAACGCCGCTTCGGCAAGACCGGCGCCCAGCTCCGTGAGGAGGCTCCATGCTGAGCCGGGTCCTCTCCGGCCTCGTGTTGGCCGGCGGCATCATCGCCGTGCTCCTCTACACCCCCGCCTGGGTCCTGGGCGTGATCGTGCTGGGCGCGCTGTTCCTGGCGGCCGGCGAGTTCGAGGCTATGGCCCACAAGACCCGCGGCGTGACGCTGCACGACAAGATCGTGCTGCGGCTGGCGGGCACGGTGGCGATCACCTGGCCGCTGCTCGAGGGCTACATCCCCGCCTACGGGCACGGCCGCGCGCTGATGCTGGCCTTCGTGATCCTGGCCATCGGCCGCCTGATGAGGCCCGATCCCATCGACGACGCCCTCAACCGGCTGTCGGCCGACGGCTTCGCCCTGCTCTACATGGGCGTGACCTTCCCCTACATCTTCCAGCTGCGGCAGGTGAACGACCCCCACGGGGGCTGGGTCGTGCTGATGGTGATGGCCATCATCTTCGGCGGCGACACCGGCGCGTACTTCGCGGGCCGCACCCTGGGGCGGCACAAGCTGTACCCCAAGGTGAGCCCCAAGAAGACCATCGAGGGCGCGATCGGCGGCCTGTTGGCGGGGGTGGGCATCGCGTTCCTGGCGCGGGCGACCTTCCCGGGCCACGGCTCGCTGACCCCGCTGGACTGCGTGGCGCTGGGCGTGGGCGGGGCGGCCTTCGGGGTGGTGGGTGATCTGGTGGAGTCGCTGATGAAGCGCGCGTACGGCGTGAAGGACAGCGGCACCCTCATCCCCGGCCACGGCGGCGTGCTCGACCGGGTGGACGGCCTGCTGTTCAGCGGGCCCTTGCTGCTGTTCTACCTGGAGGCCGTCGTCCAGTGGTGACCCTGCTCGCCACCATCGTCTTGCTCGGCGTGCTGATCACGGTGCACGAGCTTGGCCACTTCCTGGTGGCCAAGGCGGCGGGGGTGAAGTGCGAGGTCTTCTCCATCGGCTTCGGGCGCCCGCTGATCAAGAAGCAGATCGGCGAGACGGAGTACCGCATCGCGGTGTTCCCCGTGGGCGGCTACGTGAAGATGCTCGGCATGGAGCTGGACGGCCAGAAGGCCGTGGGCCGCGACGCCGGCCGCGATCTCATGAGCAAGAAGCCCTGGACCCGCATCCTGATCTACGCCGCGGGCCCGGCGATGAACCTGATCCTGCCCTTCTTCATCATCGTGCCCTTCGTGGCCTTCAGCGACAGCGCCGACGAGGTGGTGGCCAACACGGTGGGCGCCGTGGACGAGGGCCTGCCCGCCTACGCCGCCGGGCTGCGCGCCGGCGACCGCATCGAGGCGGTGGATGGCGTGCGGGTCGACACCTTCTGGGAGATCGCCCAGGCCATCCACGGCTACGACGGCGACGGGCCGCTGCGGCTGACCATCCAGCGCGCCCACGGCGAGCGGGCGCCGGTGCTGTCGGTGCTCCCGAAGCTGGTGGAGCGCACCGATCGGCGGGTGCGGTTCAGCAGCAAGTCGTGGCACATCGGCTTCCAGCCGGCGTACCTGGCGGCGGACGTGGCCATCGCCGATCCGGCGGGGCCCGTGGCCCGCGCGGGCGTGCGCACCTTCGACCGCATCCTGAAGGTGGGCGACACCGCGATCACCCGGCTGATCGAGGCCGAGGCGGCGCTGGCGGCGGTGCCGCCGGGGGCCTCGGTGCCCCTCGAGATCGAGCGCGACGCGCCCGTCGATCCCGAGCTGGCCTTCCTGACCCGGCGGGCGCACCACACGCTGACCTACGTGGCCCCGCCGGCCGACACGCCGCTGGGCATCGACCACGCCTGGCGCTGCGTGAGCAGCGTGGCCCCCAACACGCCGGCGGCCGAGGTGCTGCAGGTGGGCGACTGCATCCTGGCGGTGGACGGCTACCGGCACAGCCTCGGCGCCTTCGTGCAGAACCGGCTGACCAACCAGCCCGACCAGCCCAAGACCCTGGTGGTGCGCCGCGACGGCGTGGAGCGCGAGGTCACGGTGGCGCCCCAGCGGGTGGTGCACACCGATCCCCTCGCGGGCGAGATCGAGCAGTGGCAGCTGGGCCTGGTGCTGATGATGCGCCCCGACACCGTCACCCCGCCCGATCGGGTGCGCAACGACGCCCGGCTGGCCCACGCCTGGTACCAGGCCAAGACCCAGGTGAGCCACGAGCTCCAGGTCACGCTGAACATGGTGGGCGGCCTGTTCACGGGCGCGGTGAGCCCGTCGCAGCTCAGCGGGCCCATCACCATCGCGGCGGTGGCCGGCCAGTACGCCCGCGCCGGCATCGACCACTTCCTGCACCTGATGATCATGCTGTCGCTGAGCATCGCGCTGCTGAACCTGCTGCCCGTGCCCGGGCTGGACGGCGGCCACATGATGGTGGCCACCATCGAGATGATCGTGCGCCGGCCGCTCTCGCCGCGCATGCAGCAGGGCCTGCAGATGGTGGGCTTCGCGATGATCCTGGTGCTGATCCTGTTCGTCACGGGCAACGATCTGCTGCGCCAGTGGCGCCTGCACGGCGGCTGATCCCCACCGATCGCCCTGTGCC
>JAUHVS010000218.1 GCA_030424955.1 bacterium
CCCCGGGGACACGAGGCGGCGGTTGGCCCAGACGCCGTCGATGATTCGCATGGGGACTCCTGAGATCGCGAGGGCGCACAGCATGGCGATCCCGGCCCCCGCGGTCGAGGCCCATGTCTCGCAGGGGCGCAGCGGGGGACGCGGCGGGGGGGCCCGCCCGGCCGCCGGCCCATGCCCGTCAGGCGGCCTCGGCCGCCCCACCGCGCGCGCGCCACGCCGCGGCGGCGGGCAGCCCGTGTGCCTCGAGCCGGGGGATGATCACCTCGGTCACCGTCTCGTAGAACAGCCCACGGGCCTCGTGGGCGTCGCAGACGCCGTACGTGGCGTCCACCTGAGCGCCGGGCTGCAGGTTGGCCAGCTCGTGGGTCTCGAGGTGGGCAAAGGCCACCGTCAGGTACGCCCCAAGGCGCGCCCGCCGGTCGGGATCGGCCAGCGCGTCGCCGTGGGCCGCGAGCCAGCGCCAGCCGAGCCGGGCGTGGCCCACCTCGTCGGCCAGGATGCGGCTGAGCAGATCGCGCAGGGGGCCGGGGGCCATGGCCTCGCGCTCGGCGGTGATCAGGGCGCACGCCACGGTCTCGCTCAGGCAGCACACGCTCAGCAGGTTGCGGGTGACCGCCTCCCAGCCGTCTACGGCGGGGTGGCTGGGCAGGGCATCCCGCGGGGGCGCCGGGGCCAGCGCCGCGCCGCCGAGGGCCTCCACCACCGCGCCGCACAGGGCGCCGTGGCGGTGCTCCTCGTCGGCCATCTCGTCGGCCTCGGCGGCCCAGGTCAGCGCGTCGACGCCCCGCAGCTGGGCCGCGAGCCCCGCGAAGACGGGCGCGGAGCTGTACTCGTTGATCATCCGGCCCCGCCAGGTGGCCAGCGCCTCGGCGCGATCCAGGGGCGGGGTGGCCGCGCACACGGGGCCCAGGGCGATGGCCTCGGCCTGCGCCGCCGCGCGCACGTCGATGAGGGCGCCCATCACTGCACCTCCCCGGGCACGCGGGGCGGCACCGGCGGGCCCCAGGCGAGGCAGCCCGCGTCGGGGTCCCAGCCGTGGGCCTCGCAGCAGGCGCTCCAGTTCTCTTGGTCGTTGACGTCACAGGGCGGCGGGGTGGCGTCCGCGGCCAGCTCGGCGTCGGGCAGATCGCCGTCCCCCAGGGGCTCGGCGTCGACGCCGGCGTCCAGGGCGCTCGCCGGGCCCTCGTCGATGCCCTCGACGGCGATGGCGTCCACCTCGATGCCCGGATCGGGCAGCGCGGCGTCGGGATCGGCCCAGGCCTCGCCGTCGGGCTCGGGGCCGCCGTCGGGATCAGGCCGCGGGTCGCTGGCGTCGGGGGGCTGGATGCAGCCCGCCAGGCCCAGGGTGAAGGTCAGCTGGGAGACGGCGCGCAGGGCGCGGGCTCGGGGGGATGTGGTCAGCATGGGGCACCTCCTGATGACCACCATGCTGGGGGCGGTCCATCAGGGGAATCAGTGTTCTGCGTGCTGTGTTGTTTGGTTTTGCCGGATTATGGAAGTGGTTGCGTATCTGGAGGCCCGGCGGGCGGGTCAGGTCAGCGGGCGGGCGCGAAGCTGTGCGGCGAGCCGCTGCAGGGCCGCGGTCTGTGGGTGACCCCGGCGCCACACCAGGCGGAACACGTCGCTGCGGGGCGTCCCCGCCAGCCCCCACGGCACCAGCCCCCCGGCCGCCAGATCCGCGGCCACGAAGTACGCCGGCAGCACCGCCACGCCGCGCCCCGCCAGCACCCGGGCGCGGATGGCCGCGATGGTGCCCAGGTGCTGCTGGTGGCCAAACTGCCAGGCCTCGCCCGGCGGCCGGGTGTCGAGCAGGTACCGGAACAGCGGCCGGTCGGGGTGCGCGTCGATGAGGGTGTGCGCGCGGGCGTCCGCGGGGCCATCCAGGGGCAGCCGCGCCAGCAGATCGGGGGCGGCGACGCTGGTGTAGGCCTCGGGGTGCAGGCCCTCGAAGTCCAGGGCCGGGTCGGTCAGGCGCAGGCTGACCACGGCCGCGTCCACGTGCCCGCCTCGGATGCGGGCCAGCAGGTCGGGGCCGTCGCCAAAGTACAGGTCGAGGGTGCGCTCGGGCTGGGCCGCCTCGAGGTCGCCGAGGGCGGGCACCAGCCAGCTCAGGCCCAGCTCGTAGCGGGTGCCGATCAGCAGGCGGTAGGGCGTCGGGCCCCCCGCGCGGGCGGCCTGCATCGCGGCCTGGGCAGCGGCGAGGGCCGCCTCGGCGGGCGCCACCAGCCGGTGGCCGGCCTCGGTGAGGGCCACGTGGCGGGTGGTGCGCTCGAACAGCGGCACGCCCAGGTCGGCCTCCAGCCGCTTGATGCGGTCGCTCAGCGCCGTGGGGGACAGGTGCACGGTGGCCGCCGCGGCGCGGAAGTTCAGGCGCCGGGCCACGGCCAGAAAGCAGCGCAGGCTCTCGAGGTCGGGGATCACGCTCAGCCGCCCGCGTGGGGGTCGTAGGCGCCGCGGGCGATGGCGTCGCGGCGAGCCTGGCGGTCGAGCCACTGCACCCGCGCGCCGGCGATCTCGGCCTGGCGGGCCGGGGCCAGCGGGACGGCCACCTCGCCGTGCAGCAGGCGCACCCGGCGCCGCCACAGGCTGGCCCGCGCCACGTGCACGACGCCGCCGTCGGGCAGCGCGATGCGCCCGGCCGGGGTGGCCCGCAGCAGGCCGCGCAGCCGCACGCCGTGCACGTAGTGATCGCCCACCACCTGCAGCGGCGCCACGAAGCCGTACGGGCGGGTGGCGAGCCCGGCCGCCAGCAGCGCGGCCAGCAGGCCCAGCGCCCAGGGCCAGCGATCGGGGGCGGGCGGGGCCTCGGCGGCGGCGGGCGGGCTGGCCCAGATCGCCGGGTCGAGCCCGACGGTGAGGCGCACCGAGATCGGGCCGGCCGCCAGGGCCTGCACGATGTCGCGGGGGCTGTAGAGCCGCGCCAGGTCGGTGGGCTCGGCGGTGAAGAACTGCTCGGCGACGGCGCGGCTGAGGGTCATCGCCCCGGCGGGCAGGGCGATCTCGAGGGAGACGGCGCCGTCGAGGCCGCGGTCCGTGCGGGGGCGGGGCACCCGGTCGCTCAGCTGGGCCGGCAGATCCACTGTCAGCGCCAGCGCCCGATCCCCGGGGGCCTCCGGCGCGAGCGGGCCCAGGGACTCGGGCGGCCACACGCTGGCCTGCACGGGGCCGGTGGGCGCAGCCAGGGCCTCAAACCCTGGCCGGGGGCGCACGGTGGCGTCCACCACCCGCACCGCGGCGCCCTGGCCGCAGCCGCCCAGCTCGCCCGACACGCTCAGGTGGCCGGCGGGCGCGACCAGATCGAGCCAGGCGGTGAGGCGCTGGGGCGCGCGGGGATCGAGTGGGCCCCCCGTGAGCCAGGGCCCGTGGGGGCCGTCCACCAGCCGCAGGGGCGCGCCGGCAGGGGGGGCGGCGCCCGCGCAGGCGGCGGCCCGTGGATCGGGCGCGGGGCGGGCGGCGGGCCGCAGGGTGAGGGTCTCGCCGCCCAGCGGGCGCACGAGCAGAGGGGTCCAGTCTGGGCGGCGCGCGGCGAGGGCCGCCCGGAAGGCGTCGAGGGCGGGGGCGTCGGCGGCGTGGGCCTGCAGCAGGTAGATCGCCAGCCCGCGGCGCCCCTGGTAGCGCACCTTCCAGAAGCCGTGGGCGCCGCCCGTCCAGCGGGGCCGGCCGATCTGGCCGCCGGCGCGCAGGGCCAGCGGCGTGTGCGCCTGCACCCGGGCGTGCAGGGCGTCGGCGTCGCCGGGGGGCAGGGCGAGGTCCACCTGGCCATCGAAGCGGGCCAGGGTGGGGGCCAGCCACACCCGGTGCAGGGGCAGCCCAGCCAGGGTCGCGTAGAAGGCCTCGGTGGTGCCCGCCGCGCCGCCGCCGCTGCCGAAGGGGTCCTGGAAGTTGTCGGTCACGAGCACCGCCACCCGCGCGTCCCGGGCGGTGGCCCGCAGGGCGGCGTCGAGCGGGGTGGTCTGCCCGAAGGTGGGGGCCGCCTGCCAGGTCGCCCAGTCGGTCCAGGTGGGGCCCTCGGCGTCGGCGTCGGCGTGGAAGGCCTTGGCGAGGCCGGGCAGGCCCGCCGCGTCCCCCGCGGCGAGCAGGTCCGCCACGAGGGCGCGCAGGGCGCCGGTGGCCTCGAAGCCGCGCATGCTGCCCGAGCCGTCCACGGCGATGCGCAGGGGCCGCGCCGAGGCGGCGGGGGGGCCCGCGAGCAGCAGGCACAGCGCGACCAGGGCGAGCCAGAGGCCCCGGGAGCGGGTCAGAGCGAGCCGATGTTGATCAGCGTCGGGGCGCCGCCGTCGGCCGGGAAGAACACGTGCAGCGGCGCCGGCCGGCCCGCGACGCCGTCGTTCTTCTGCACGAAGTACTTGTCGGTGCGCCCGGTCTCGGCGGTGGCCTTGAAGCCCACGGTCACCGTGCGGCCCTTGTGCACCTCGAAGATCTGCGCGGGCACCTTGTAGAACTTCACGTTGTCGCTGGCCTTCTTGAACGAGTACCGCTTCACGGTGCCCGGCAGATCCTGGCCGTCGTCGGTCTTCATGCTCTTGTGCAGCAGCGGCAGCACGGCCTTCACACGGGCGGCCTCGTCGGGGGTCTGCAGGGCCTTGAGGAAGGCCGTGATCAGCGTCACGGCCTTGGCGTCGGGCTGGATCTTCTCGATGGCCTGGGCCGGGCCGGCGCCCAGCAGGCAGACGAGGGCGAGCAGCAGGCTGGTCAGGGTGACGCGCATGGGAACCTCCTGAGGGGTGAGGGGGGCAGAGTGGGTGTTCGCCGCAGGGTGGCCGGCCCTGACTCGGCAAACTCACGGGTGCACCCGATCGAGGGCGGTCACCGTGCACCCCCGGGGCCCATCGGCGGCGAGGATCCACACCCGGCGGCCCTCGAGGGCCCCGCGGATGGTGGCCGCGCGGGGCTCATCCACCGGCAGGGCCTGATCGTCGGTGGCGTCCCGCAGCCGCAGAGTGGCCCAGTCATGGGCGCGGTACAGCACGCCGCCCGGCAGGGCCTCCTCGATGCGGTTGGTGACCGGCCCCGGCACGGGGTCGACCTCGAAGCGGGGCACCAGGGGGTTGAGCCGGTGGCGCCCCCCGCGGATCAGCGCCATCACCGACACGCCGTCCGCGTCGGACACCGGCTCGATGGCGTCCACCGGGGCGGGGGCCACGATGGCCAGCGGCGGGCCATCGGGATCGTGGAACAGCCACGGGCGCAGCGCGCCGTCGGCGGCCACGGACAGGGCCACGATGCCGTGCCGGGTGAGGGTGACCGAGCCCTCGCGCAGGCGGCCGGCGGCGGCGGGCAGGCCGAAGGTGAAGACCTCGATGTCGTCGCCCTCGTCGGTGGGGCGCACCAGCACGAGCGCCTGCTCTGAGGCGGCCACCAGGCCCGGGCGGCCGACGGCGGCGCCCCGCTCGATGTGCCACGCGCCGGCGGGCAGCGCCTGCGACAGCTGGGGGGTGAGGGCGGCGCGCCAGGGCTGGGCGGCGTCGGCGCCGCGCAGGTCGAACACTTGCAGCACCGTCTGGTCGCCCTCGGCCACGAGCGCGGCCAGGTGGCGGTCGAGCCGGGCGATGCTGGCCACGCGGGCGCGGCCGAGGGTGGGCGAGAAGGCCGCGAGCCGCGCGGCGGTCTGGGTGGGCATGGGCAGCGGCCAGCCCTCGTCCTGGGCCAGGCCCAGCAGGTGGGGGGTGTGCATGAGCGGCGCGGCGAGCACCCGCACCCGGCCGCCCTGGCGCACCACCAGCCAGCGATCCACCGCCAGGGCCTCGAAGGGCCCCTCGGCCGGCGGCAGGCCCAGGGTGCGCGGCCGCGCGCCCTCGCCGGGGGTCAGCACCCACGCGCCGTTGGCGCCGGCGAACACCAGATCGCCGAAGGCGGGGAACAGATCCACCGCGCCCGACACCGACCACTCGGCGACCTCGCCGCGCCACGCCACCTGCACCTCGGCGGGCACCGTGGGCCGGGCCGCAAAGCCCCGCTGGCGCAGGCCGCACCGGGTGCAGAAGCGGAGGCCCACCCAGTTGGGGTGCGCGCACTGGGGGCAAGCGATGTCCACGGATCCTCTCGGGCGAGCGCGGAGCATACCAGCGCCGCCGCCCACGCGCCCGCGGCGCGAGCGCCGGCCGACCGCGGGCCCTCAGCCCACCCAGCGCAGGGCGTTGGGGGCCACCTCGATGCGCGCGGTCTGGCCCCAGGTGAAGCGCAGGTGGTCGTCCTCGATGCCGTCGCCGAAGATCACCCCGCCGTCATCCTGCTCGCACACCACCTCGACGCCGCCCTGCGCCAGCACCCCGCCCACCAGATCGGCGCCCAGGCCGCCGCCGGGCCAGGCCTCGCGCACGAACCACGCCAGGGACCGGGCCTCGGGCGTGGGCAGGGCCATGGGCGCGCCGCGGCTGCGGGCGATGCTGGCCGCCCAGCCCGTGGCGCCGGTGCCGGTGCTCACGATCAGCCCCGAGGAGGACTGCCGCTCGGTCTGCCCCTCGACGGTGAGCCGGTAGCGCGCCGACTGGTGGCTGCGGTGGCCCACGAACAGCTCGTTGAGGGCCCGCAGCCGCTGCCCGTCGTCCAGCGACACCTGCACCATCGTGCGCGGCTGGATGGGCGCGTCGCCGTGGGCCGCGGCGCGGAGCAGGGCGCGGGCGGCCTCGGGGCGGTGGGGCACCAGCACGCCGGGGAAGCGGTCGGGCAGGGGGTTGATGCCGATCACCGGCTGGTCGTCGACGAAGCGCGCGATGTTGGCCACCAGCCCGTCCTGGCCCACCGCCAGCACCACGTCGCCGGGCTCGAAGGTGAACCGCGACAGATCGGCCCGCTCGATGCGGGCGCGCCGCCACTGGCCGGGGATGGCGTCCTGCACCCGCCGCAGGGCCTCGGTCAGGGCGAGGTGCTCGGTCTCGAGGCTGCCCAGGCTCTGCCCGCGGGCGCTCAGGAAGAAGCTGGCCTGGCCCTTCGTGCCGTGGCGGGCCAGCAGCTGCTCGTAGGGGCTGGGCCGGCGCACGACCACCGCGCGGGGGGGCACGCCGCCGCCCTGGGTCTTGCGGGTGAGGGGCTGGCTGCCCAGGGTCCCCGTGGCCGTGCGCGTCTTCATGGATCAGCCCTCCGTCGGCGTCGAGAGCCGCTTGGTGCCGGCGGCCAGCAGGTCCTGCAGCATGGGCCCGAGCAGCTCGGGCGACAGGTTCAGGTGGTCGATGCGCTGCAGCTTGCGGGCGAAGTCCTGGGCGGCCAGGGACAGGATCACCTGCGGCGTCAGCGCCTCGTAGAGCGCCAGCCGGGCCCGCTCCCCGTCGGCGCGGGCCAGGGCCAGCTGGCGCACCCGCTCGGCCTCGGTCTCGCTGGCCTGCCGCTTGCGGGCCGCCTGCCCGTCGGCGCTGATCCGCGCGGCCTCCACCGACTCCACCGCCTCGCGGCGCGCGTTGAGCCCGCGCTGGTCGATGAGCTCGGACTCGCGCTTGGCCAGCTCGATGCGGTTGTGCAGCTCGTTCTCGGCGATGGCCCGCTCCTTCTCGACCGCCATCGCGCGCCGCCCGAAGGTGGCCTCGTCGGCCGACTGCTGGATGCGCTCTCGCGTGGGGGTCTGCAGGGCCTTCTCGACCTCGGGGCTGGGCTTGATGTCGCCCACCCGCACCCCCACGATCTCGATGCCCAGGGCGGCCAGCGCCGCGTGCCCCTCGATGGCCGTCGCGATGCCCTGCTGGGTGGCGTCGAGGGCCTCGCCCAGCAGCGCGTGCACGGGGTGGGCCGCCACGGCGCGCTGCACGACCTGCTCGGCGAGCCCGCCCACCAGGGTCTCGATCTGCTCCAGGGGCCGGCCCTTGGGGGCGCCGGTGGCCAGGTCGATGGTGAAGTCGAGGCGGGTCGACGCGCTGTCGGGATCGCCCACCCGCCAGGCCACCGCGCCCTGCACGGTGATCTTCTGGAAGTCCTTCGAGCGGCCGTGGGCCACGAAGGCGAACTCGCGGTCGCCCAGGGGGATCTCAGCGACGCTGTGGGTCAGCGGGCGGAACCAGAACGCCAGCCCGCGCCCATCGGCGACGCGCTGCCCGTTGCGGGTGCGGATGACGTGCACGTTGGACTCGCTGCGCAGGTGGCTGAACAGCGGGAAGCGGCGGATCTCAGCCATGACAGGGCTCCTTTGATACGGTCTGCATCTAACTTTAATGCGTTGCGCCGATAAGTCAAGCGGCTGAGCCGGATGCCCGGCGCTTTTCTCGCCTGGGCGCCCATGCGAAGGTGCCGCGACTCCCCCCCGTGAGGCCGCCATGTCGACCGTCGAGCCCCCTGCGCCCGCCGCCCCCCGCCCCATCCCGCCGCCGCGACGCGCGAGCCGCCAGGACACCGTCACGGTGGCCGGCGAGGTCCTGCGCTACACCGTGACCGCCGAGACCGTGCACCTGAGCGGCCCGCCCCCCGACGCGCCCGACGGCCCGCAGGCGCCCCGC
>JAUHVS010000219.1 GCA_030424955.1 bacterium
GCCGGGCCGAGGCCGCCCGCCGCGCCGAGCGCCGGGCCGTCCGCCGGGCCGTCCGCCGGGCCGAGCGTCGCCAGGCGGCCCGCTGGGAGGTGAGCTACACGCCCCGCGGCGCCAAGGTGTTCCGCCGCAACGGCATCGCCTACCTGCGCACCCCCCACCGGCTGTACCGCGCCGAGCGGGGCCGGTGGGTGCCGGTGTCCCACGGCTGACCTACCGCCGAACGGTCCCCCTGACGCCCGCCCACCCGCTCCCCCCGGGGGGGCGGGCGTCGCCTTTTGTGCAGCGGGCACGGCCCACCACGCACTGGAGCCCCCCTGCCTGCGGGGCCCTCCCATCTGATTTGCTTCCGTCACTCCGCCGCCCTAGTGTCCGCCCGACTACCTGTAGGTTGGGAGGATCCCATGAAGGGATTGTGGAACGTCGGCGCCCGCGCCGGTGTGTTGTTGAGCCTCGTGATGTTGACCGGCTGCCCCACCTCGGGCGGTGGCGGTGACGCCGACGCTGGGAGCGCAGGCGGTGCGGGCGGTGCGGGCGGCGTTGGGGGTGCTGGCGGCGCCGGCGGCGTCGGCGGCGAGGGCGGCGTCGGCGGTGCTGGTGGCATCGGCGGTGCTGGCGGCGTCGGGGGTGCCGGCGGGATCGGCGGCATCGGCGGTGAGGGCGGCGTCGGCGGTGCCGGTGGTGAAGGCGGCGTCGGCGGTGAGGGCGGCGTCGGCGGTGAAGGCGGCGTCGGCGGTGAAGGCGGCGTCGGCGGTGAGGGCGGCGTCGGCGGTGAGGGCGGCGTCGGCGGTGAAGGCGGCGTCGGCGGCGGGATTGTGCCCTGTGAGGCCGGCGACGAGCAGCCCTGTGCGAACGCTGACGGCTGCGCGGGCGTGAGCACCTGCGTGGACGGCGCGTGGGGCGCGTGCGCCTTCCCCGCCGAGATCTGCGACGGCATCGACAACAACTGCGACGGCGTGATCGACGATGGCTTCCGGGGCCTGGGCGATCCCTGCCTGGTAGGCCTGGGCCAGTGCGCCGCGGACGGCACCACCGTCTGCAGCCCCGATGGCGCCGGCGTGGTGTGCGACGCCGTGCCCGACATGCCCGTCGCCGAGACCTGCAACGGCCTCGATGACGACTGTGACGGCGTGGCCGACAACGACGTGGCCCCCGCCCCCTGCTTCGAGGGCATGCCGGGCCTCGAGGGCGTCGGCCAGTGCCGCGCGGGCGTGCGCTTCTGCGAAGAGGGCGCCCTGGGCGCCTGCGTCGAGCAGGTGCTGCCCACCCCCGAGGTGTGCAACATGCTCGACGACGACTGCGACGGCGTGCCCGACAACGGCGACGTCTGCGCGGTCTGTGGCGACGGCATGGTGAACGGCGACGAGGGCTGCGATGACGGCAACCGGCTGCCGGGCGACGGCTGCGACGCCGACTGCCAGATCGAGCCGCCCGTGTGCGGCGACGGCGAGGTCAACCAGCCGAACGAGGCCTGCGATGACGGCAACCGGCTGCCGGGCGACGGCTGCGACGCCGACTGCCAGGTGGAGTTCGTGCCGGGCGGCGAGCTGATGCGTTGTGGCCGGTCGGCGCGCGACGTGATGACCTTCGTGCGCCCCGAGGACGGCCTGGTGTTCGTCGAGGGCTGCGTGCCCACGCCTGACACGCGGGCCCTGCTGGTGACCCGCAGCGGCCAGCCTGATGGCCCGGCTCTGCGCGCCTTCCTGGCCCGTGGCGGCAACGTGCTCACCGAGTACAACATCAGCGACGAGGTGTGGAACCTGGCGCTGCCCGGTGAGCCGGTCATGCAGGGCGCGCGCAGCGGTAGCTGCCTGGACAACGTGAACCTGCAGGCGGAACGGACGGGCTGCGGCGCCGACCTGTCGGCGTTCCCCGGCATCACCGCGCTGGGGGGCCACGTGGCCGGCCAGACCCAGCTCGCCTACCGCGACATCGGCGCCGGCCGCCTGTGGCTCGTGGAGGCCGACTGGCAGGACGGCGACGCCCTGTTCAGCGACGCGTCGCTGCAGATCATGCGGCACATGATCCTGTGGCGCGGGGCGAGCGACCGCGTGGCGGGCGTGCAGATCGATCTGCCCGAGGCTGACGCGCGGGCCCGCGGCTGGGAGATCTGCTTCCGTGGCAGCTATGCCGACCGAGGGCCGGCCGTCGCTGACGTGCTGGCCGGCTGCGCGGGCGCCGAGCTGATGCTGGCGTGCCGCCGCGACGGCGCCGCCAACTTCGCCCTGGCCGCCGAGGGCGCCTTCGATGAGGTCACGCTGGACGTGGGCAATGGTCGAGACGCTGCGCACGCGCACAACGGCGTGAGCTGGTACTTCAACGACAGCTACTCCTGGGGCTTCGCGCCCGAGGGGGTGGCGGTCAGCCGCAGCAGCTGTGACACCGGCGACGTGCAGGCCGAGGGCCGGCTGTGCTGGCACACGGCGGAGGGCGCGCTGAACTCGGGCTGGCGCTGCGGGGCCGACACCGGCGTGCAGGCGGGCTGGGAGCGCGTGGTCCTGCGCCGCAACGGCGCGCCCGCGCCGGCCTGCGGGGACGGCGTGATCAACCAGCTGAACGAGGCCTGCGACGACGGCAACGTGCAGCCCGGCGACGGCTGCGACGCCGACTGCCAGATCGAGCGGCCCGTGGGCCCCGAGTTCGTGGGCAGCTTCAACGTCGGCGATGGCCCCAACTGGAGGACCGAGGGCCTGACCTCGGTGTCGTGCGTGCAGGCCTGCGCCCAGGTCTTCGGGGGCGAGGCGGTCGAGTATGGCTGCTCGACCGTCGAGGGTGAGCTCAACCACCGCGCCTTCGTGGACGGCTGGGGCGACGGGCAGTTCTGCAACGGCGACGGCGTGGCCGACGACTTCTACCTGCCCATCGACGGCGGGCCCTACGACTGCAACGTCGCGGGCTGCTCGTACTCGGCCTACGTCAGCGATCACGGCGAGTGCGGGGACGCCACGAACTACTGCTGGCGCGCACAGGCAGGCGTCGCGCTGGGCGCGGCGCAGGGCTTCGGCCACCACGGCAACTGCGAGTCCTTCAACGGGTGCATGGACGCCGAGACCTGCGCCAACGCGGCCTGCGCGTTCTTCGGGCACGGGCCCGCGAGGTCCTTCGCCGAGGGCACCTGTGAGGCGCTGAGGGCCCTCAACCCGGCCTTCGACTGCGACCTGTTCAACGCCCTGCCCGACAACCTGGACCAGGGCTGGTTGAGCGCGGGGTGCGACATCCCCGTGGCCTACGACGTGGTGTGCGCCCCCGGCGCGGCCCGCTGAGGGGCTGAGGGTTACGGCCGCCGGCCCGGGGGCACCCAGCCCTCGAGCCCGGCCGCCACGGCCGGCAGGTGGCCGCACGCGGCCTGGTGGGCCGGGCCCACCTGCACCAGCGGGGGCTGCGCGGCGCCACAGGCGTCGGTGGCGAACCCGCAGCGGGCCTTGAACCGGCAGCCCTCGGGGTAGTCGGTGGCCGAGGGCACCCGCCCCGGCACGGGGTCCAGCGCCTGCCGCGGGCCCGTCAGGTCGGGCAGCGACTTGAACAGCCCCACGGTGTACGGGTGGCGGGGGTCGGCGAAGAGCTCGGCCACCGGCGCCGTCTCGACGGCCCGCCCCGCGTACATCACCACCACCCGGTGGGCCATCTCGGCCACCACGCCCAGGTCGTGGGTGATCAGCACGATGCCCATGCCCGTCTCGGCCTGCAGATCCCGCAGCAGGTCGAGGATCTGCGCCTGGATGGTGACGTCCAGCGCGGTGGTGGGCTCGTCGGCGATGAGCAGCTCGGGGTCGCAGGCCAGGGCCATGGCGATCATCACCCGCTGCTTCATGCCGCCGCTGAGCTGGTGGGGGTAGTCGTCCACCCGCTTGCCCGGATCCGAGATGCCGACCCGCTCCAGCAGCTCGATGGCCCGCGCCCGGGCCGCCTTGCGGCTCAGCCCCTTGTGCCGCCGCAGGGTCTCGGCGATCTGGCGCCCCACGGTGTAGATGGGGTTCAGGCTGGTCATGGGCTCTTGGAAGATCATCGCGATGCGGCCGCCGCGCAGCGGGCGCATGGCGCGGTCGGGCAGCGTGAGCAGGTCGAGGCCACCGAAGCGCACGGCGCCGGCGGGGTGGTAGCCGGCGGGCTTGGGCAGCAGGCCCATGATCGACAGGCTGGTCACGCTCTTGCCGCAGCCCGACTCGCCCACGATGCCCACCGTCTCGCCGCGGGCGACGGTGAAGCTCAGGCCGTCGACGGCCCGGGCGACGCCCTGGCGGGTCTTGAAGTGGGTGTGCAGGTCGTCGACCACCAGCAGGGGCTCGGCGCCGCCGGCGGTGGGCTGGGGCTGGGGGGGCGTGGTCACCGGCGTCACCGCTTGTCGAGGGCGCGGGGATCGGCCGCGTCCCGCAGGCCGTCGCCCAGGAAGTTGAAGGCCATCACCGCCAGGAAGATGAAGAAGCCGGGCGTGACCACCCACTTGTAGTCGGTGAGGTAGCGCACGTTCTGGGCGTCCCGCAGCATGTTGCCCCACGAGGCCTCGGGCTCCTGGATGCCCACGCCGAGGAAGCTCAGGGCCACCTCTCCCAGGATGTAGTAGGGCACCGCCAGGGTGGCGGTGACGATGACGAAGCTGAGGGTGTTGGGCAGGATGTGGCGCACGATGATGCGCAGCCGCGGCAGGCCCAGGGCCTCGGCGGCGGTGACGTACTCGTGGGCCTTCAGGCTCAGCACCATGCCGCGGATCACCCGCGCGTTGCCCGCCCAGCCGATGAAGGCCAGCACCCCCACGATGATCAGGTACGACTGGCTCGAGGGCAGGTTCTGGCCGAAGGCGTGCTGCACCGTGAGGATCAGGTACAGGCCGGGCAGGGCCAGGATCAGCTCCACCAGCCGCATGAGCGCGAAGTCGATGGCGCCGCCGAAGTAGCCGGCGATGCCGCCGATGAGCATGCCCAGGGTCATGCTGATGAGGATGCCCAGCAGCCCCACCGACAGGCTGATGCGCCCGCCGTAGAGCACCCGGCTGAGGATGTCGCGGCCGTACTGATCGGCGCCCAGCAGGTACAGCGGCTGGCCGTCGGCGCGGCCGAAGAGGTGGCGGGTGCTGTCCACGCCCAGGAAGGTGTAGGCGTCGCCCTCCGCAAAGAGCGTCAGCGGCACCACCCGGTCGGTGGTGCGGTACTCGGCGATGAAGTCGCCCTCGCGCTCGGTGTCGTAGACGAAGGGCCCCTTGAACTCGCCCTCGTGGAACAGGTGCAAATCGAAGATCTGCGGCGGGTGCCAGTTGCGCTCGCGCACCTGGGTCGAGAAGTGGTGGGGCGCCAGGAAGGGCGCGAAGATCGCCCCCAGGTAGAGGGCGGTGAGCACCCACAGGCCGAGCATGGCGGCCCGGTCGCGGCGCAGCTTGTCCCACAGCAGGCGCCAGGGCCCGCGGCTGCGGCGCTTGGGGGTGGCGGCGGTCACCGGCTACTCCAGGCTGATGCGGGGGTCGACGAGCCCCAGCAGCAGGTCGGCGGCCAGGTTGCCCAGCACCAGCATGACCGTGGCCATCACCACCGAGCCCATCACCACCGGCTCGTCCTGGCTGAAGACCGCGTCCACCGTGAGGGTGGCGAGGCCCGGCCAGCCGAAGACCACCTCCACCAGGAAGGCGCCCGTGAGCAGGGCGGCGAGGCTGTAGCCGAACAGGGTGATCAGCGGGTTGATGGCGTTGCCGAAGGCGTGCTTCCACACCACCTCCCACGGGGCCAGGCCCTTGGCTCGGGCGGTGCGCACGAAGTCCTTGCCCAGGGTCTCGACCATCTCGGCGCGCATCTGGCGCATGTAGCGCGCCATCTGGGTGGTGCCCACCACCAGCGCGGGCAGCACGGTGTGGTGGGCGACGTCCACCCACTGCTCCCAGGGCGTGAAGTCATCCCAGTCGATGGGATCGCGCATGCCGCCGGTGGGGAACCAGCCGGTGCTCGCGGCGAACATCACCATCAGCAGGGCGAAGAACACCCGCGGGACGCTCAGGCCCATGAAGCTGATGAAGCCCACCGCCTTGTCGATCCAGGTGCCCTGCTTGACCCCCGCCAGCACGCCCAGCGGCAGGGCCAGGCCCCAGGCCAGCACCAGCGCGCTGCTGGACAGCAGCAGGGTGTTGCCCAGGCGCTCGCCGATGAGGGTGAACACCTCGAGATCGAAGTGGAAGCTGTGGCCGAAGTCGCCCTGCACCGCGTGGGTCAGCCAGGCCCAGTAGCGGGCGAGCAGGCCCCCGTCCACGTTGGCCTGGGCCCGCAGCGCGGCCAGGTACTCGGCGCTGATGGCGGGGTTGTCCTCCAGGCGGCTGAAGTAGTCGCCGGGCGCGGCCGCCAGCAGGCAGTGGGTCAAGAAGCTGGTGGCGAGCAGCAGCGGCGGGATCGCCAGCAGCCGGCGCGCGACATAGGTCCACATGGCGTCAGCGGGCGCGGGGCCGCGACAGGAAGAGCTGATCGACGTTCCAGCTCAGCATGGGGCGCAGGGCCGAGGGCTTGAAGTTGCCCAGGAAGCTGCGGCCCGCCACGAACTGGTTGGGCACCACGAGCATGATCTGGGGCAGCTTGTCGGCCCAGATCGCGAGGATGCGGTCCATGTGGCGCTTGCGGGTGGGGAAGTCGCTCGACGCGATGTTGGCGTAGAGGGCGTCGTCGATTGCCTTCTCCCAGGGGCGGTGCGGGCTGTCCTGCAGGGGGTCCCACGCGTGGCTCGCGCCGCTCGACAGCAGCACGTTCTTGGACTGGGCCGGATCGGGCGGCACGGCCGAGCCCCAGCCCAGCAGGATCGCGTCGAAGTTGCGGCCGTTGCGCATGGCCGAGGTGACCTCGTTGAAGGGCACCGGGCGCAGGTGCACGGTCATGCCGAGCTTCGCCAGGTCGTCCTTGATGACGTTGAGCATGGCGATGCGGGTGGCGTTCTCGCTGTTGGTGGTCACCGAGAACTCCACCGGGTGGCCACCGCTGTCGTGCAGGGTGCCGTCCTTGACCACGAAGCCGCCCTGGGTGAGCAGGGCCCGGGCCTTGTCGAGGTCGTAGGGGTAGGTGACGGTGTCCGGGTTGAACCACTTCTTGTTGCCCGGGCTGTAGTAGCTGTGGATGGGCGTGCCGCGGCCCGCCATCACCGTGCGCACGATGCCCACGCGGTCGATGGCGTGGCTGACGGCCTTGCGGAACTCGACGCTGTCGAACCAGCCCAGCTTGATGGGATCGACGTAGGGCGTGCCGTCCTTCTTGGTGCGCCGGTCGAGGTTGAACATCAGGTAGTACGTGCTGAGCGCAGGCCCCAGGTCGTGCAGCTTGAAGTCGCCGCGGGGCTCCTCGCGCTTCAGCGCGTCGTAGTGCTCGGGGCGCACCTCGATGGCGTCGATCTCGTTGTCCTTGAAGCGCACGAACTGCGCGTTGAAGTCGCGCACCACCGAGAAGATGATCTTGTCGAGGTAGGGCAGGCGGTTGCCGGCGCTGTCGACCTTCCAGTAGCGGGGGTTGCGCACCAGCACCACCCGCTCGCCCGCGGCGATGGAGTGGATGCGGTAGGGCCCCGACACCGGCATGTTCTCGGGGGGCTCGCTGAGCCGCATGACCTCGTTGAAGCGCCCCTCGGCGTAGGCCTTGCCCCAGGCGTGCTTGGGGATGGGGTGCATGCTGGCCACGTTGACGTGGAACAGCACGTCGGGGGTGTGCAGCGTGAACTTGAAGCGCCGCCCGTCGAGCACCTCCAGGGTGGGGAAGCGCGCCTTGCCGGCGGCGTCGACGCCCTGGCGGAACAGATCGGTGGTGCTGGTGACCACCTTGGGATCGAGCAGCACCTTGTAGGTGAAGGCGAAGTCCTCGCTGGTCAGCGGCTTGCCGTCGCTCCAGGTCAGCCCCTCGCGCAGGGTGAAGGTGTAGCTCAGGCCGTCGGCGCCGCGCTCGAAGCCCTCGCACAGGCTCGGCACCATCTCGTGGGTGTCGTTCTTGAAGCGCAGGCAGCTCTCGTAGACCTTGCCGTGCAGCACCCGGTTGGTGGGCACGTCGTTGGCCAGCATCGGGTTGAAGGTGCTGGGGTTGCCCGCGATGGAGAGCACCAGCCGGCCGCCGTAGCGCCCCACCTCGCCGTCCTTGACCGTCAGCGCGCCCTTCGGGATGGGCCCCTCGAAGCCGGGGCGCGGGGTGCCGATGGGGGTGGCCTCACCCGCCGTGGAGGGCGCGCCCCCCTTCTTGCTGCTGCAGCCGAGGCTACAGCCGACGGCGGTGAGCGCGGCGATGGCGATGGCCAGGGTGACCCAGCGATGCATGGGCTGCCTCCCGTGGGTGGGTGCGAGGCGGGCAGGCTCGCACGAACGGCCCGGCGCGCCAACCCCAGCCGCCCCAGGGCGCCGCCGCCGGAGCCGCGGCCTGCCCCGGTGGACGGCGGCGCGGCCCGTCGCCAGAATGCGCGCCATGGTTGCCTCTGCCCCCC
>JAUHVS010000220.1 GCA_030424955.1 bacterium
CGGCCTGTACGCCGACGGGATCAGCGCCATCCGCGTGCCCGACCTCACCGGTGAAGCGATCCAGCGTCACGACGCCGCCTACCCGGGCACGATGAGCAGCCCGGCCCGGTGCCCCGCGGGCGGTCGCTACAGCGCGGGATGCCCCGAGTGAGCCCGTCCGCTCGCTGGGTGGGCCTCGCCCTCGCCTGCGGGCTGGGGGCGGCCGGGTGCCCCGACACCTCGCTGCCGCCGTTCGATGGCGTCGGCCGCACCCGCGTCTGCACGGCCGAGGAGCTCCTGAGCTTCCAGACGGCCGGCTTCGTGGATGAGCGCGATGACCTGTGGATCGCCTTCGTGGACGTCGGACACGGCGACGCGACCTGGATCCGCACCCCGGGCATCCCGGGGGTGGACGCCCGCGAGATCCTGATCGACGCGGGCAACTGTCGGGTGGGGGCGGGGGACTGCGGCCTGCCGCCGGGCACGGTCCCCGACAGCGGCGATCCCGACGGGGTCGGGGCGCTGATCGACTTCATGAGCCGCAGCGGCCTGCCCCCGGGGCAGCGCATCGACTACCTGGTGGCCACCCACCCCGACAAGGACCACTACGGCGGCGTCTGGCGCATCCTCGACGGCTACGACGTCGCCGCCTACGTGGACACCGGCATCCCCGCCCTCGATCAGGTCACCTACCAGGCGGCCCTGCAGAAGGCCGAGGCGGAGCCTGGCCTGACCATGCTCCGGCCGGCGGGGCGCACCGGTATCGACGCCAGCCGCCCGACCAGTGGCGCGCAGACCGCCTCGTGGGGCCGCGGCCTGCAGGTGCGCCTGCTCAGCGCCGACGCCAGCGCGGCCGAGGACAACAACGGCTCGGTGGTGCTCATGGTGGAGTACCTGGGCGTGCGGGTGCTGATGGCCGCCGACAGCCAGGATCTGCTCGACAGCCGGCTGGCCGCGCTGGGCCCCGAGGTGCAGGCGCAGGTGCTGCGGACCGGGCACCACGGGGGCATCAACACCAGCACACAGCCTCTGCTCGACGCCGTGTTCCCGCCCGGGATCGTCGGCCTGCGCTATGGCATCGTCTCGGCCGGGGCCTGGGAGGGCCTGCCCCACCCGGACACGCTGGCCCGGCTGTCGACCACCATCGGCGACGCCCGCCTCTACCGGACCGATCGCGGCGACGAGGGCAAGTCGCGCGCCGACGCGGCCGGCGACGACCACATCCTGCTGAGGGTCACCCCCGAGGGCGAGCTGACCGTCTGCTACGCGTTCCCCGACAACCGCTGAGTCCTCTCGGGGGCGCCCCGGCCGGGTCCACCACCGGCAGCTGAGCCCCACGGGCGGTCGATCAGGCCGCGCGCCCGCGGCCACCTGGATCCCGCCCCCCGCCCCCACACGCCCAGGATCCGAGCGACAAGCGCCGCCCGATAAGGCCACGCTGCCCGTTGACAGCGGTCCGCAAGCATTTCTATAAGTGTTTCAAGATTCACCGTCGACGTTCCAGGAGCCACCGATGTCGAGCCCGGCCGAGTGCTCGGTCTGCAAGACGCGCTTCATCCCGCGTTTCGCCTACCAGCTTCAGCGCACTGCCACCGACGTGCTCTATTTCTGCAGCCAGCAGTGCCACGAGCAGCACCTCTTCGCCGCCCACCAGAAGACCTGCTCGGTGTGCGAGGCCCGCTTCGACCTGCAGTACGCCTTCCAGCAGACCCAGGTCGATGGCGAGGTCCGCTACTTCTGCAGCACCGACTGCCGCGCCCATGAGATGACCGAGGTCAAGGCCCGCGCGCAGCGCATCCGGCGCATCGCGGTGCTCAACCAGAAGGGCGGCACGGGCAAGACCACCACCAGCGTCAACGTCGCCGCGGGCCTGGCCGAGGCCGGCCACCGGGTGCTGCTCATCGACCTGGACGCCCAAGGCAACGTCGCCGTGTCGCTGGGGCTCAACGCGCCGCGCACCATCTACGACGTCATCGCCGAGGGCGCCCACCCGGCGGACTGCATCGTCAACGTCAACGAGCGCCTCGACGCCCTGATCAGCAACACCAGCCTGGCCAACGCCGAGTTGCGGCTGGCCGCGGCGCGGGATCGCTACAAGGTGCTCGCGCAGCGCATGCAGAGCATCACGAACTACGACTTCATCATCATGGACTGCGGCCCAAGCCTGTCGCTGCTCAACCAGAACGCCCTCACGTACGCCGATGACATCCTGATCCCGGTATCCTGCGACTACCTGTCGCTGGTGGGGGTCAAGCAGATCCTGCGGACCTTGAAGAAGGTCAACGAGCTGCTGCTCCACCCGGTGAACATCCTGGGCGTGGTGCCAACCTTCTTCGACATGCGCACCCGCATCAGCGTCGAGGCCGTCAGCACCCTGAAGGCGTACTTCAAGGACCGCGTGCTGCCACCGATCCGGGTGAACACCCGGCTCAAGGAGGCGCCGAGCCACAAGAAGACCATCTTCGAGTTCGCGCCCGACTCACGGGGGTCGGCCGACTACCGCAAGCTGGTCGAGCGCATCCTCGCGGTATACGCGGCGCGAGAGGCGGAGGCGCCTGAGGGGGCGCCAGAGGCAGCGGAGAGGGAGGCCACCGGTGAGCGATCAGGGGCGTGACACGGGCGGACATATCGGAGAGCTGTTCAGCGACGAGGCGGCCGTCGACGAGTTCTTCTCGCCGGGCCGGCCGTTGCGGCCCCCGGTCGCCGCGGTGCGTCCGGCGGTGGCCGACAAGCCCAAGCACTACAAGGTGATCTCCATCAGCCTCTACCTGGAAGACATCGACCGGCTGAAGCAGCTGGTGCGGGAGCTCAAGCGGCGGGGGCACACCCGGGCCAACCGCTCCCAGGTCATCCGCGAGGCCCTGCGTCAGCTTGATCTGGACGCCTTCCCGCCGCAGACCTGACCGGCGGCCTCCGGCTCACTCCACCACCTGGATCGGGCCGGCATCCCAGGTCAGGCACGTCGAGTACGCGTCGGCGATCCCGTCGCCATCCTGGTCGATGTCCGCCACCAGCAGGTTGAGCACCAGCGGCGCCAGCGCCGGCGGGATCGCCACCAGCCCGGCCATCAGATCCGCCTCGCTCACCACCCCACTGACGGTCCCATCGGTGATGGAGAGGCCGCCGTCGTCGAAGCGCAGCTGCCCCGTAATCACCGCGTCCGCCACCCGCAGCTCGCCGGGCTGACCGCCTGGCACGGGCAGCCCGAGCTGGAAGTCACCGGGCCCGGCGGTCAGGGCGCCGGCCACCAGCAGGGCGTTGGGGAACAGCATCAGCGGCACGCCGTTGGCGTCGAAGCTGTCTGGCGTGATCTGCACCCGGCCCAGGCCCTGCCGGCGCCCGCGCAGCAACGAGAGATCAAACCGCCCATCCTCGACGCCAGGGGGCAACCCCTCGACCGACGGCAAGAGGGTGAGCGAGCCCTCGGCGATGGACTGCGCCAGGAGGCCGTGGACGAGCGCCGCGAGGCCGGCGAAGGCGTTGTCGGGTACGCCGTCACCATCCAGATCCCGGCAAGGCGCCTCGACGCCGTCAGGCACGATCTCGAGCCGGGTCATGAACGACGACGTGCGGCCACACGGGGCGTCCCGCCCATCGCAGTTCTGATCGATGCCGTCGCCACACAGGTCGGCGGCGAGCGGGTTGAGATCGCCATCGTCGTCGGCGCAGTCCTGCACGGGGCAGAGCGCGGCGCAGTCCACGCCGGCCGGGCACGGCCCGGCGCAGTCGATCCCGCAGCCCGCGAAGCCATCGCCATCCGCGTCAAAGCCCTCATCCACCGCGCCGTCGCAGTCATCGTCGATGCCGTTGCAGGCCTCGTCAGCGGGGGCACCGGGGACCGCGTCACACTGGGCGGTGCCGTCGGGGGCGCAGATCCGGACGCCGGACACCGCGCAGGCGCCGTCACCCACCGTGCAGGCCCCGCCCAGGTCGAAGCCCTCGTCGGTGGCGCCGTCGCAGTCATCGTCCACGCCGTCGCAGCGCTCGTCGCCGGTCTCGACGCACTCACAGCCGTTGAAGGGGAGGCCGTCGGCGTCGCCAAAGCCCGGCATGCAGGCGGCCAGCTCGCAGACGCCCTCCACGCAGCGACCGCCGCCGTTGTCGAAGGTGCAGGCCCGCCCACAGCCGCCGCAGTTCTGCGCGTCCCGCGCGAGATCGATGCCCTCGTCGGCGGCGCCATCGCAGTCGTCGTCGATGCCGTTGCACAGCTCGTCGGTGGGCGTCCGCGGGCTCGCGTCGCACACCACCTGGGCCTCGTCGGCGGCGCAGATCTGGCGCCCGACCTGGGCGCAGGGCCCGTCGCCGGCCCGGCACACCTCGCCGAGGCCCTCGAAGGTCTCGTCGGCACGCCCGTCGCAGTCATCATCGCGCGCGTTGCAGCGCTCTTCGCTGGGCACGCAGGTAGGGCTGGCGTCTGAGCCCGCGCCGCCGTCCAGGCGCAGCCCGACGTCGGCCGCGGCGTCCTCGGTGACGGCGGCGGGGCCATCCCCATCGTCGCAGGCCAGCAGCAGCGCACAGGCGCACGCCAGCCACAGCGGGCGGGATCGGATCATGACGACCTCCAGGTCAGACACGCGCGCGAGGGTGCGCACCCAGGTGGGCTCAGGCGGAGCGGGGTGAGGGCAGGAACAAGGAGCGCTCGAGCACCAGCTCGACCTCGATGGCGCGCAGCTCGACGGCGAGGGTGTCGTCGATGGTGTCGCCTGCGTTCAGCCGGTCGCTGAACTGCCGGCCCAGCCCCATGTATTCGTCCACCTTGGCGCTGAACTGCGCGTCGTCAAAGCGTCGCACGAGGCGGCCACGATAGCGGCCGTATTGGCCGGCGGCGAGGGGGCCGACGAGGCGCTCGAAGCGCTCGACATACCGCGTGAATTCCTTCTCGTAGTCCGTTGGCATCGCGTCCTCTCCGCAGGCCAGGCCGGCCGCGGGATGATGCCCGGCGCCCCCAGCCTGGGGCCAGCGAAAAACCGGTGGGGGCCGGCTTGACACCGGCGATGGCGCCTGCGTACACCACGGCGATGCATCTTGCGCTCCCGCACCGGACGCGCGCCTTTGGCTTGTTCGTGTTGTGCTGGATGTGCACGCGCACAGCCCACAGCGCGGCGCCCGACGCGCCGCCCGCGGCGACGCCGCCGCCGCCGCTGGCAGGACCTCGGCTCGACCTCGACGGCCTCCTGGAGCAGGTCCGCGCCGACAACCCCGCGGTGCGGATCGCGCGGGCCAAGCTGGCCGACTACGACGCCCAGTTCACCCGCGCCTACTACGCCTGGACCCCCCAGCTGAAGATCGACTCGCTGCTCGCGCCCTTGCCGGAGCGCCGCCTGCTGCGCGAGTGCATCGTCGGCACCTGGCCAGTGGCGGGGCAGGTTGATCCGGCCCTGGTCGGCCCGTGCCCGGGGCAGAACATCGAGGATGATCAGCGGATCACGGCGGACACCGAGATCGGCATCCTGGTGCGCGCCACCGCGCGGGTGACCCTGCCGATCTACACCTTCGGGAAGGTCGAGGCGGGCGTGAAGGCCGCCCGAGCGGGGGTTGAGGTCGGGCAGGTCGGCGTCGAGATGACGCAGGCCCAGCTGGAGCTGCTGGTCAAGCAGGCCTACTACGGCGTGCAGTTTGCGCACAGCGTGCTCGAGGTCCTCCGGGACGGCCGCACGCGCATGCTGGCGGCGAAGGCCGACATCGACAAGGAGCTGGCCAAGGAGTCCGGGCGCTTCACCAGCAACGACTTGCGCAAGCTGGTGGTGCAGCAGGCGGAGCTCGAGGCCAGCTACCTCGAGACCGAGGCCCTGGCGGAGCAGGCGGCCGAGGGCGTGCGCGTCGCGGCCAACCTGGCGCCGGGCGAGCCGTTCCATCTGGATCGCAGCGATCTGCGCCCCGTGCGCATCGAGTCGCGCAGCCTGGAGGCCTACCTGGAGTTGGCGCTGGTGTCACGGCCGGATCTGCGGCTGGCGGACGCGGCGCTGCGGGCCAGGGTGAGCCTCGTCGAGCTTGAAGAGGCGGCGTTCTATCCCGACATCGCCCTGATCGGGCAGTTCGGCTTTGCCCGCGGCACGAGCGCCGAAGACAACCCCGATCCCTTCGCGAACGACCCCTTCAACTTCTTGAGCTGGGGAGTGGTGCTGGGCGCGGAGTGGAAGCTCGACTTTGCGACCCAGTTCGGGAAGCTCGGGCGGGCCGAGGCCAAGGCGTCCGAGTCGCGCGCCCAGCGCGAGGCCCTGCAGCAGCAGGTGCGCCTCGACATCGGCGCGAAGCTGGGTCAGGTGACGCGCTACGCCCGTGAGGTCGAGGTGCGCGAGACGGCGGTCAAGGCAGGCAAGGCCTGGCTCGTGTCGGAGTCCCTCAACTTCGGGCTCGGGCTGGCCAAGACCGACGACCTGATCAGCAGCCTGACCGCCTACAGCAAGGCGCGACTCAGCTACTTCCGCGCCATCTATGAGTACAATCTGGCTGTCGCTCGCCTGTCTCAGGCGATCGGCACCGAGCTGGCGCTGCCACCGGCAGCAGACGCCGAGCCGGCCGCTGAATAGGCACCCGTTGAGGCCGTCCGGGGCGGCCAATGGTGGGCGGCCTGCGGGCCGGGCCACCCTGCTTCAAAGACAGAAGGGATCTCAGCCATGAATCGCATCCTCCAGGCGCTGCTCCTGTTGCTCGTCAGCCTGAGCGCGGCCCACGCGGGCCCGCCCACCAAGTTCCTGCAGGGACAGGTCGACGCGGTCCGTGGCCTGCTCGCGGTGAGCACCGACGGTGACGCCGCGAAGAGCCGCGAGCTCGACGGCAAGCTGATGGCGTTCATCGACCCGGTCATGGAGTTCGACGCCCTCAGCGAGCGCGCGCTGCAGAAGCACTGGCCCACCCTGACGCCTGCGCAGCGCACGGAGTTCTCGACGCTGTTCCGCGAGCTGGTGTTTCGCAGCTACCTGAAGAAGGTCCGCTCGGCGAACAACGACTACACGCTGGTGTATGAGGACGAGGAGGCCAAGGGTCGGCGCGAGGCCGCCGTCACCGTGATCGCCAAGACCAAGAAGGCCGAGATCGAGCTGGTCTTCCACCTGCGGGCCGTGAAGGGCCGCCGGTTCGTGACCGACGACATCATCATCGATGAGGTCAGCCTGGTCGGAAACTACCGGGAGCAGTTCAACAAGATCATCGCGAAGGACGGCTTCGGGGCGCTGATCGTGAAGATGAAGAGCAAGCTCGAGAAGCTGGGCGGCGAGCCGCTGCCGCCTGTGGTCAAGGCTGCAGAGGACGCAGCGCCTGCGGCGGCGCCTGGGTCGGCCGCCCCGGCCAGTGCGGCCCCGACGAGCGCGGCGCCGGCCAGCGCCGCGCCCTGAGATCCGCCTGCGCAGGGCGACGGGGCAGCCTGCCCGCGCCTGCGCCCTCGCCGTCCCGCCCGGCTCTGTCGCGCCTACCGCATCAACAGCAGCGTCAACAGCACCCCTAGGGTGGCGGCGCCAAGCACCGCGATGGCGAACACGGCGTTTGCAGACAGCTTGGCGCGGCGCCGGCCCTGGCCGCGGGCGTCCACCAGCATGCACTCCACGCTGCCGAACTGTAGCCGCTGGCCGTGCCACACCCGCACCGACTGCTCGACGTCGCGACCGCCCGCAAAGGTGCCGTTGCTGGAGTTGAGGTCCGTCAGCACGTAGGTGCCGTCGTCCTGCCGCTTGAGCCGGGCGTGGTGGCGGCTCACCGACACGTCGGCCAGGCTCACGTCATTCTCATCGGTGCGCCCGACGCAGGTGATCGGCTCGAAGAGCAGGTGCTCGCGGCCGGCCTGGGGGCCGCTGATGATCACGAGCTTTCCGTGGGCGTGCTCGGGCAAGACGATGGCCGTCCCGATGCCGTCTTGGGCAGGCTTCAGTTTGCCTGTGGCGCGTTCCAGGTAGACCCGGTAGGCGCCGACCCGCACGCTGGCGCTCTCATCGATGGGGGTCGCCCCTCGGATGCGGTGATCGTTGACCAGCACGCCGTTGGCGCTGGCCTCGTCCACAACATACGCCGTGAGGCCGTCGAGGAAGATGCGCGCGTGGTCTCGTGAGACGGTCGTGCCAGGGAGCACGATGTCGTTGTCGGGGCCACGGCCAAGGCGCAGCTCGCCGTCGAAGAGGGCGTGCTCGCTCACGAGCGCGCCCCGTTCGTCTTCGACGACGACGATGTACATCAGAGAGGGGGAGGGGTCAGCTGAAGCTGGCCATGTCGAAGTCGAAGCCCAGGCTCTGCGCGTTGGTCACCCAGCGGGGCACGTGGCCCGAGGCCGCGGGGCCGCTGAAGACCTCGGTGCGCTGGCCATCGATGTCGATGACCTGGGTGACGACCAGCTTCCCGTCCGCGTAGCGCAGCAGCTGCACCAGCACGTCTGCGGCCTCGTGGACCAACGCGTTGATGGCGTCGTCGCCCACCGAGACGGCGGTGCCTGCCTGGCGCACGATG
>JAUHVS010000221.1 GCA_030424955.1 bacterium
GATGGCAAGGAAATGTCCACCACCATGGCCTTTGTCCGGATGATGGCGAATTTGCTCAAGGACCGGGAAACGGGGGCGAGGGTGGTGCCCATCCCCGTGGACGACCGGGGCGACCTCGACCTGGCGGCGTACGGAGCGCTGCTGGCGGATCACCCGGTGGCCCTGGTGTCGGTGGGCGCGGTGAGCAACGCCATCGGCACCGTGAACCCGGTGGCCGAGATCATCGCGATGGCGAAGGCGCGGGGCCTGCCCGTGGTCATCGACGGCGCGCAGGCGGTGCCCCACCAGCCGGTGGACCTGGCCACGCTGGGCGCCGACTTCTTCGCCTTCAGTGGGCACAAGCTGTACGCGCCGACGGGCATTGGCGCCCTGTGGGGCAAGGCCGAGCACCTGAGCGCCATGCCGCCGTATCAAGGCGGTGGCGACATGATCGAGACCGTCACCTTCGAGGCCAGCACCTACGCGGGCATCCCCGCGCGCTTCGAGGCCGGCACGCCGCACATCGCGGGCGCCGTGGGCTTGGGGGCGGCCTGCGACTGGCTGGGCGGGCTGGGCATGGCGGCGGTGGCGGCCCACGAGGCCGAGGTCACGCAGGCGCTGGTGGAGGCCCTGTCGGCGATCCCGCAGGTTCGGCTGATCGGCACGCCGCGCGAGCGGGCGTCGGTGGTGAGCTTCCTGGTCGAGGGTCTGCACCCGCACGACCTGGGCACCCTGCTGGACCGCTACGGCGTGTGCGTGCGGGTGGGCCACCACTGCGCGCAGCCGGCCATGCAGTGCTTTGGGGTAGACGCCACGGTGCGCGCGTCGGTGGGCGTCTACAACACGGTGGACGACGTCGCCGTCCTCGCCGACAGCCTGACGCGGATCATCACGCTGTTCGGCTGAGGGTGAGGCGCGGCCGCCCGACCCAGCCGCCGGAGCGGCGTCGGGCTACCGGTGCTCCCAGCTGAGCGCGCCCCCGCTGAAGACGGCGGGGTTGTCTGACGCCAGGTAGGCCGCGGCGTCCGCGTCGCCCCGCAGGTGGGCGTCCAGGAAGGCCAGCACCACCGCCCGCAGCCACAGCCGGTAGGCCTCGCAGCGGGCGGGATCGGCGCCCTCGCCCGCCTGGTGCCGCTCGCAGGCGTCCACGCCGTAGTTGAAGGTGGTGTGGCGGGCGGCCTCCTCGGTGATCCAGGCGAGGTGGCGGTCGCCCTCGGGCGCCAGATCGAAGGCGAGGCGGCGGTTCTCGGCGACCACGTCGGTGTCGTCGCCCACCCCGGTCAGTATCAGGTGCGGGCGGGCGAGGCAGCCGGCGGGATCGGCCGCGAGGGTCTGGCAGACGTCGCCGGTGAACGACCCCTCGGTGAACCCATCGTCCCCGGGCCCCTGCGGCGACGCGCTGATGAACGCCACCGGCCGTGGATCGGTGAGCAGCGTGTCGGCGCCCGCGATGAGGCGCGTGGCCCCCGCGACCATCATGGTGGACCCAGCGCCGGCGGAGTGCCCGGCATAGACCAGGCGGTCCAGATCGATGATCCCGTCGAGCCGTCCCCCGGGGGTGGCCTCGGTGGACAGCCAGTCCAGGGTGGCGCTGAGATCGTGGGGTCGATCCCAGCTGAGGTGCTTCCAGAAGCGGCAGCCGCCGTCGACGCAGATCCCGGGCTCGCCGTCGATGGCGCAGTCGGCCATCTGGGCGCAGTCCTGGCCGCCGCAGGCGTCGCCCCAGTCAAGGCCAGCGCACAGCCCGTCATACTCGACCCGCGTACGCGGGGCGTGGGCGATGGCCACCGTGACGTAGCCGGCCCGCACAAACACCTCACCCCACTCGACGCCCACGCTGGCGGCGTCGGACTGCCCAGAGGCGCCGCCGTGGGACCAGACCACGACGGGCCCGTCGGCGGCGCCCATGGGCAGGCGCAGCTCGAGCTCGATGGTGCGGGGCAGGCCGCCCACGTCGGTGTAGGTCACGGACTGGGTCACCCGGCGGCCGAACGCCGCCTGCGTGTGGGACATATAGTCACAGGCGGACACAGTGTCGGCCGAGCAGCCACCCGAGGCGCCGCCGTCCGTGCCGCTGTCAGCGGCCACTCGAGCGTCCGACGGCAGGGCGTCGGCCGGTCCCCCGTCCAGACTGCTGTTGTCGGCCTTGTCGTCGGCGGTGCACGCCCCGAACATCAGGCTGCTGCAGAGCAGCCACCCACCCCACCCAATCCGGCGAAACTCCCAACGCGCCATCAACGACCTCCCCTCTGGCGATGTGCGTTTGGCATAGCACGGGCGAAAAGGAGGCTCAATTCGGGCCGGGGAGCCGCTAGCCTAGTGACCGCCGAGGCTTGAACGCTTGGAGGCCCGATGATCCCGCAGCTCGCGCAGTTCGAACGCGTCGTCTTCTTCACGGGGGCTGGGATGTCAGCCGAGAGCGGCGTGCCCACCTACCGCGGCCAGGGTGGCCTCTGGAAGCACTACGACTATGAGCGCTACGCCTGCCAGACCGCCTTCGACCGCGATCCTGAGGGCGTGTGGGACTTCCACAACTATCGACGCGAGCTGGTGGGCGCCTGCCGACCACACCGGGGCCATGACGTGATCGTCGCGGCAGAGCAGCAGCTGTCGCGGGTCACGGTCGTCACCCAGAACATCGATGGCATGCACCAGTTGGCGGGCAGCACGGGCGTGACGGAGCTACATGGCAGCCTGTGGCGAGTGCGCTGCGACCGCTGCGGTGAGACGCAGAGCGGCTACGACAGCCCGCTCGCCGACCTGCACTGCGGCGGCTGTGGCGGCTGGTGGCGCCCGGACATCGTGTGGTTTGGCGACATGCTGAACGAGGCCGTCGTGCAGAGCGCCGTCAGCCAGATCAGCCAGTGCGATCTGCTGGTGGCGGTGGGCACCTCTGCCGTGGTGTACCCCGCCGCGCAGCTGCCTCAGCTCGCGGCCAAGGGCGGCGCGGTGCTGGTCGAGATCAACCCAGAGCCCACGCCGATGTCCGCGCTGTACCACCACCACCTGCGGGGCCCCGCGAGCGAGATGCTGCTGGCGATGGCGGAGGGCCTGGCGCTGCCCCCGGCGTGAGGGACGCCGGCCGGCCGGCGTTGGGGTCACCAGGACTCTATGACCTGCGTGAAGCCCAACGGCCACAGGCGCTCTCTGCCGGGTCGGCTTCGCTCGCCCAGCCGCCGCCGGCCACGCCACCCTTTCGAGCGTGCGGCCCGCGGCCCAGCCCGCATGAGGCTGCCCACCCATGCCCCGATGACCCACCGATACGCGAACCGGAAACACACGGGTGCGCTGACCCGCCCGCCGGGCGTCTCCGATGCCACCATGTGAACTGCCCCTGCTGGCTCAGCCCGCGCCCGACTGACGCGGTGAGGCGACCATAGCCGCCGGGTGAACGATCTCAGCGAAGGTCTCCACGACGTAGGGCTCATCCAGCGCCGCCGAGAGGGCCGGCGGCCACTGACACCCAACGGGCTGCGTGGGTGGCACCGGGGCCGTGCCCTGAGCCAGCGCGAGCATCACGGCCTCCGACTGGGCGATCGCCTCGCGCCGGGCCTCGTAGGCTCGGGCCAGGCAGGCCCTGGCGTCTGGCCCGCGGGCCACGAAGCACCGCACAATCCCGCTGGTTTTCGGGGCCTTGGGCACAAACATGTGATCGCGAATGATCGGCACCAGATCCCCAGGCGCGGGTACGCCAGGCCCAGCAGGCGAGGCGCGGCCCTCCGCCACGGCGCTGGCGAAGGCCTCACCCTCAGCCGCCCGCACGATCACCTCGTCGAGGATGAGCCCGTCGATCAGTTGGTTCATGTCGGCGCGCCAGGCGGCGAAGTCCAGGCGGCCGCTGTGGGACACATAGTCCCCCACCGGCGTCAGCCGCCCCTTCACCCGCCGAAACCTCGGCTGCCCCGCCTCATCCGCCCGCGCCCGCGCCATGCCGACCACCCGCCCCCCACCCCGCAGCGCCTCCGCGCAGTTCGGCAGGTACCACCGCGCCGGATCCGCCACGAGCCGCTCCTTGAGCCCATGCCGCAGGGTGTAGACCAGCGCCGCCCGCGCCGCCGCCGTATCGCACAGGTTGCTGTGCTTGAACGGCCCCGCCCACACCGAGCCCGTGGTGCCATGCTTCCCGTGCACCAGCCGCGCCAGGCCCGCCTTCACGTACTGCATGAACAGGCTGATCGCCTGAGACCGCGCCGCCCGCAGCAGCGCGTGCAGGTGGTTGCCCATCAACACCCACGCGCCCACGTCCACGCCGTAGCGGCGCGCCGCCACCACCACCAGGCCCCACGCCCGCGCGGTGTCCGCCGCGTCGAAGGCCGAGAAGTCGTACTTCGCCTGCCGGGTGCGGCTGGTGCAGTAGACCCACGTGTCCGGGAGAATGTACCGCCGGCGCACCCGCCGCCGCGTGTCTCGACGCCTTCGCGGGCCCTGCCCCGCGCTCGCTCTGCTGTTGCCCATCTGCTGCTGCCCTGTGCCCGCGCCAGTACAGGGTCAATCGGACAGTCAGCGGACCTGTTGCGCCAAAGTGCACGGCTTTCTGAATTCCCCTTCGATCTCAAGCACCTACCCGCCCAACACACCCGACCTCTGGCGAGCGCAGGCCCACCCGGCGACCGCCTCCGCCGCCCACCGCCGCGCCGCCCGCCGTCCGGTGCGGAGTGACGCAGCGGGCCCCCGTGCGCTACAACCCGCCCGCCGCCACCCGAGGTTGACCATGCGCACCGCCCTGATGCTGCTCGCCCTGCTCTTCGCCGCCACCAGCTGGGCCCGCCCCGCCGTGGTGCGGGTCTTCGAGGCCAAGCTGCACGAGAAGGCCGAGGCGAGCAGCCCGGTCCTCGGGCTCCTCGTCGAGGGCCAGCGGCTGTCCGTCAGCGAGAGCGCCGAGTCCGGGTGGCGCCGGGTCCGGCTCGCCGACGGGCGCACGGCCTGGGTGCGCGACGAGGCGCTCTTCCTCGACGCCCAGCTGCCCAAGGGCGCCGCCCCCGCGGGGACGCCCGCCCTGACCGCCGGCGCCCCCACCGCCGCCCCGCCGGGCTCGGCGCCCGTCATGCAGCTGCCGACCCCGGGCGCCGCCGTCGCGCTGCCTGCCGGCAGCGGCCCCCCCGACACGCCGGCCATCTGGGTCGACGATCTCGCAGGGCTGCGCACGGCGGTCGCCAAGGAGCCTGGGCTCGTGACCGAGGTCGACCGCCTCACCGCCATGGATCGCAACAGCCAGTGGGTGTTCTGGGGCGGCCTGTCCGGGGGCGTGCTCATGGCCGCCGTGCCCACCATCATCGCCGTCGCGCAGGACGAGCGGCCCGCCTCGGGCTGGTTCTACGGCGGCGCAGGCATCCTCCTCGCCACCCAGATGCTCGCCTGGAGCATGTCTGTGGGCGAGAGCGACCTGCGGGACGTCGCCCGCCACTACAACAAGAAGCACCCCGATCCCCGCATCGCCGTGGGCCAGGCGCCCAACCCCGAGGACGACGAGGCGACCGACGGGGCCCGGTGAGCGCCCCCGCCCCCTTCGAGATCCTGCACCTCGACGCGCACCTGGTCGCGGTGCGCAAGCCCGCCGGCTGGGCCGTCCACCGCAGCGACACCGTGCGCGACGGCCCCTACGTGCTGCCCACCCTGCGCGATCAGCTGGGCCAGTGGGTCTACCCGGTGCACCGCCTCGACCGCCCCACCGCGGGCATCCTGCTGTTCGCCCTGCACCCCGACGCCCAGCGCGCCGTCTCCCAGGCCTTCGAGCGGCGCGCCGTGCACAAGCGCTACCAGGCCGTGGTGCGCGGCTGGTGGCCCGCCGACCAGGCCGCCATCACGCGCCCCCTTCAGCGCGCGGACGGCGCCGAGACCCAGCCCGCCGAGACGGGCGTCACCTGCACGGCCACCAGCACCTGCCCGTGGCCCGTCGGCCGCTTCCCCACCGCCCGCTACAGCCGCCTGATCTGCACCCCCCACACGGGCCGTTGGCACCAGATCCGCCGCCACCTGGCCGGGGCCCACCACCCCATCGTCGGCGACGTGCGCCACGGCGACCGGCACCACAACCACGCCATCCAGGCCGCCCTGGGCATCCACCGCCTCGCGCTGTGGGCCGACACCCTGACCCTCCCCCACCCCCTCGACGGCGCGCCCCTCACCCTGCGCTGCCCCGCCGATCCTGAGCTGCAGCGGCTCCTCGCCGGCCTGGACCTCGGTTGCGAACCGCCCCCCGCTGGCCCACACTGACCGACATCCTCCTGCGGCGGTGGCCTGCATGTCGGTCGATCTCATCCTCGCGCAGTACGACCTGGGCGCCGTGCACGGCACCGAGCTGGTGGTGGCCGGGCTCATGCACCAGACCTGGTTCATCGACAGCGCCGCGGGCGCCTTCGTGCTGCAGCGGCTGCATCACAAGCTCAGCACCACCGGCATCTTGAACGACTATGTGGCGGTCACCGCGCACCTGGCCGCCAAGGGCGTCGCCGCGCCGCGCCTGGTGCCCACCCGCACCGGCGCGCCCGTCGCCACCGACGCCGAGGCCCGCTGGTGGCGGCTGACCACCCGCGTGCCCGGCCACACCCGCGCGCGGGTCACGTCGGTGGCCGAGGCCGAGCAGGGCGCCCGCGCCTTGGGCCGCTTCCACCGCGCCATGGCCGACATCGACCACACCTTCGAGAGCACCCACCCCCTGCACGACACCGCGGGGCACCTGGCGCGGCTCCAGGCCGCCCTCGCCGATCCCCGCTTCGCGGCCCACCGCGGATCGGTCGCCGACGCCGCCGCGCAGATCGTGCGCCTGCTGCCCGAGCTGCTCCTGCCCGACGATCTGCCGCCCCGGGTGGTGCACGGCGATCCCAAGATCAGCAACGTGATGTTCGACGCCGACGGGCAGGCCGTCGGCCTCATCGACCTCGACACCTGCAACACCCACTCGTGGCTGGTCGACCTGGGCGACGCCGTGCGCTCCTGGTGCCGCAACGGCCGCGAGGACGAGCCCGAGGCCTTCCACCTCGACCGCTTCGAGGCCATCCTGCGCGGCTACGCCGCCGAGGGCCCCACCCTGAGCCCCGCCGAGCGCGCCCACCTCGCGGGCGCCGGCCGCCTGATCACCCTCGAGCTCGCCAGCCGCTTCGCCCGCGACGCCCTGGAAGACGACTACTTCGCCTTTGACGCCGATCGCTATCCCGATCGCCGCACCCACAACCTGGCCCGCACCGGCGCCATGCTTCACCTGGCGGCGGATATGGCCGCGCATGCACAGGCGATGCAGGGGCTGGTCGAAACGATGTTTGGTGACTGACGACACAGCCCCTGCTCCCGCCGCGCGCCGCGGCTTCCGCCCCAGCCTGTTCATGGTCGCCCTGCCGCTCTGCTTCGGCGTGGGCCTGCTCGGCATCCTCAGACCCGACGCCCTGGCCGACGGCGCCAACAGCCTCACGGGCACCGCCTTCCGCGCGCTCGACTGGTTCTTCCTCGCCCAGGCCAGCGCCTTCCTGCTGCTCTGCGCGTGGCTCGCCTTCGGGCGCTACGGCCACTTCAAGCTCGGCCAGCCCGACGACACCCCCGAGTTCAGCGACGCCGCCTGGCTGTCCATGCTCTTCGCCGCCGGCATGGGCGTCGGCCTGCTGTTCTGGGGCGTCGCCGAGCCCATGATCCACTTCACCGCGCCCCCCGAGGGCGTCGCGCGCACCCCCGCCGCCGCCCGGCACGCGATGGTGCTCACCAACTTCCACTGGGGCCTGCACGCCTGGGCCATCTACGGCCTCGCCGCCCTGGTGCTGGCGTGGTTCGGGTTCCGCGAGAAGGCGCCCTACCTGCCCGGCGCGCCGCTGCGCGCGGTCTTCACCGGGCGCTGGGTCGACCCGACCGCGCGGCTGGCCGACCTGGTGGCCGTGCTGGCCATCGCGTTCGGGGTCGCGGGCTCCATCGCCATGGGCGTCATGCAGCTCCACACCGGCCTGACCGTGGTGGGCGTCGCGCCCGCCGGCAGCCTGACGGTGCAGGTGATCATCCTGGGCGTGCTCTTCGTCAGCTACATGGCCTCGGCCACCACCAGCCTCGACAAGGGCATCAAGATCCTCAGCCAGCTCAACATGGGCATCGCCCTGCTGCTGATGGCCTTCGTGCTGATGGCCGGCCCCACCGCCGCGCTCATGGGCGGCTTCGTCACCGCCGTCGGCGACTACCTCTCTGCCCTGCCGAGCCTGATGCTCAGCACCTACCCCCACACCGACCAAGCCGGCTGGCTCCACGGCTGGACCGTCACCTACCTCATCTGGTGGATCGCCTGGGCGCCCTTCGTCGGCATCTTCATCGCCCGCATCAGCCGCGGGCGCACCGTGCGCGAGTTCATCGTCGGCGTCGTGGGCGTGCCCACGCTCTTCTCGATCCTGTGGTTCGCCATCTTCGGCGGCACGGGCCTCAGCGAGGAGCTCGCCGGGGGCGGCGGCATCGCCCAGGTGGT
>JAUHVS010000222.1 GCA_030424955.1 bacterium
CGCGCTCACTGGCAGCTGCCCCGTGATCGGGTCTTGTGTTGCCGCCGACGGCTGCTCGGCCGCCCCCGGCGACGACCCCGCGCCGATCACCTGGGCGTTGCTCCTGGGCCTGCTGGGCCTGCGCCGCCGGCGCTACTCCCCCACCAAGGCCACCGTGTAGTAGACCGGCAGGCCCTCGGCGTCCTGCCCGGCCACCACCGCCAGCCCGCAGCGGGTGCCGGTCACCTGGCCCAGCACCCGCTCCGGCGCCTGGCCCACCCCCACCAGCGTCTGCATCGACTTGAGCCGGAGCTCGAGCTGCGCCCGATAGCGCAGCACGGCGTAGCCGTTGACCTCTTGCGCGGTCACCAACCCCTTCGAGTAGCGCGCGGCGGCAGCGGCGGCGATCTCGTCCAGCACCGGCTCGCGGCGCCAGCCCCGCGCCTTGGCCGCCTTGCGCAGCCGCCCCAAGCCCACGTCGGCGTCGAGGGCCTTGAGGGGCTCGATGAACACCTGCGTGGCGTAGAGCTGCCCATGCCCTACCCCGCCCTGCGTGGCCACGGCCGCGGCGCCCATGCGCTCGGCGGTGGGGCTCAGCAGCGCCGCCCGGTGCGCCGGGCTGCGCATGAAGCCCGCGTGGAGCGCCTCGGCGTCGGGGCCGAGCCCCACGTTCTCGAGCACCGCCGCCGCGCGCACGCCCGCCGCCCGCACCCGGTCGCCCGGGTGGCCCGAGCGGGGCGAGCGGTGGCCGATGTAGCCGTGCCGCGCCATGTCGGCGCTGTGCCGCTGGGCCACGCCGGCGAGCCGCTCGTCCCACTCGAGCGGCCCCCGCCCGGCGGCGCGCCGCGCGTCGTTGGCCAGCGCCAGCAGGCGCTGCCCCACCCGCGCGGCGGCCTGCTCCCGGGGCCCGACCCGCTCGGTGGGCGGCGCCGTCGGCGGGCTGACCCCGCACCACACCGGGAAGTTGGCCGCGACCGCTGGCCCCGCCTCCCCCTGGGCCATGATCTCGACCTGGTGCCGGCCCGGCGCCCCGCAGCGCACCTGCGCCTCGAAGCGCTGGCCAGTCACGGCGGCGGGCACCTGCGACGCCTCTCCCTGCGCGTTGGTGAGGTGCACCGACGGCAGCCGCAGCGGCGCCAGCACCTGGCCGGTCAGCGCGGCCCCGTCCCCCAGGGCCATCGACCGGGGGAACAGGCCCTCCAGCACCGCCAGCCGGGTCTGCAGGAGCACGACGATCCGGCGAGGATCGCCAGCAGTGGTGGCCACCCCCAGGCGGTTGGCGCCGGTGCGCTTGAGCCCCTCGACCAGCGCCGGCAGCAGCCGCGCGACGGCGGCCGTGGGCTCGGCGTCCGCCGGGCCGGTGATCTCGAGGCCGACGGCGATGGGGGCGAGCAGCCCGTGGTGGCTCTGGGCGAAGGCGAGGCTGGCCCCAGAGGGCGCGCCCGGCGGCCCCGCCGCGATGGTCGCCGCCGCCGCCGAGAGGGGCCCGTCCAACACCGGCGCGGGCTGCCGCAGGCCGCGGGCCGCCCGCTCAGCGAGGGCAGCGACCGCCTCCACCACGGGGTCGGTGGGCGCTGGGATGGCCGGGCTGGGGTAGTGCGCGCTGCTGGGTCGCACCGGCTCCGCCGTGAGGTCGTGGCTCTCGGCTGGCACCAGCGCCGGCGGCGGCGTGGGGCCGCACGCCGCGAGGGTGGCCGCGAGGGCGACCGCCCGCCCGGCGGCCAGCGCGCTCACTCGGCGATCTCGCACCAGTCTTCAAACTGGTCGGGCAGCGCGCCCGCGTCGCGGTACGGCGAGGTGTCGGGGTCGAGGCCGTAGGGGTGATCGAGCAGGAACTGCCACAGCATGCTGAAGCGGGTCTGCCCCTCGGGCGGGGTGATCGGCGGGATCCCGTGGCCCGAGCTGTGGGTGCACGAGACGACGAAGTGGTGGTCGTCGCGCAGGGCCTGGCGCAGCCGCAGCGAGGCGTCCTCGAAGTCGATGCCGAGGCGGTCGGTGGGCCCCCCCCACAGCACCAGCGCCGGGAACTTGTGCGCCCGCGGCGTGAAGGCCATCTGCAGGGCGGTGCCCCGCTGGCCCAGCCCGCCGCTCAGGATCTCGGCGGCGGCGAAGTGGTCGGCGCGATCCGTCGAGAGCATGTGGGTCAGCCACAGGGCCCCCGCGCTCACGCCGATGCCATACACCCGCTGGCGGTCGATGTTGAACTGCTGATCCACGCAGCTGAGCACGTCGTCGAAGAACATCAGCTCCGGCTCCTGGCCCCAGGGCTCACCGAAGGGCCACGAGAACAGGTAGCGGCTGGAGCCGTCGTCGTTCAGCGCCCGATCCATCGACACCACGATGAAGCCCATCTGGTCCACGGCGGTGTCCAGCTCGCCCTCGCGCACGAAGTCGCCGCTGTCGCCCGCCAGCCAGTGCCAGCCGAACACCAGCGGGGTCGGCACCGCCGGGTCGTAGTTCTCGGGCACCATCAGGTGGAACCGGCGCTGGTCCTCGCCGCTGGGGAAGCCCTCGTTCAGCGCCGCCTCGCGGGTGTTGCCGTAGCGCAGGATCGGGCAGGTGCCGCCGCTGTAGGCCCGGGGGGCCGGCGCCGTGCGCGGCTGCTCCGCGACGATGTCGGCGTCGGGCACGGCCAGATCCACCTGCGCGTCCAGCGCGCCCGCGTCGGCCGCCGCAGCGTCCAGGGCCGCGGCGTCCAGGGCGGCCGCGTCGGGGGCCGCGGCGTCTACCATGGCCTGCTGGCCCGGGCTGGGATCGGCCGCCGAGTCCGCCCCGTCGTCACAGCCGACCGCCCACACCAGGGCCAGCATCCACACCATTCGCCTCGCGCCCATGCAACCTCCTGCACCCGGGGGGGCCTATGGTCCACAGCGGCTCGGTTCAAGGCAACGCTGCCGCGCACGCCGACCCGACGTTGCGCAGCCTGCGGTCAGCCACCACTGTGAGCGCGCCCGACCACCGGAGGTCCCATGCTGTCGATGCTGCTCGTCTCGCTGCTCTCGCCCGCGGCCCCCGTGGCCCCCACCCCACACACCGTGATCGGCGTCGTGACGGAGCAGGGCCGCCCCGTGTGTGAGGGCGGGCACACCCCGCGCTGGACGGACCTGCGGCTCGAGGTCGGGTTCGTGCCCGTCACGGGGGCCGACGCCCGCCTGCGGCCCTGGCTCAACCGCCCGGTCTGGGTCCGCGGGCAGGCGTCGGCCGAGCAGCGGGTGCTGCGCCCACAGCCGCCCTGCGAGCTGGTGCAGTGGCGCGGGGACTGGCTCGCCGGGCCCCACGGCGTCCGCTCCGTGGCCGAGGGCGACACTCGGCCGGCGGCCTTCGCGGTGGCGGACGCCGGCCTCGTGGACGTGACCGCCACCCGCGCGGGCGACCAGATCACCGTGCGGCTCACCAACCCGCTGGCGGTGCCCCTGCGCGACGCACGCCTGACCGTTCACTATGAGGGGTGCTACGGGAAGCCGGGGTCGAGCACACAGGCCGGCCCGACCGCGACCCTGGCCGCGGGCGCCGCGGTCACCTTCGCCGCGCCCGCCCTGCTCGAGCGCCCCGCCGACCGGCGCCGGCGCTATCGCGCGACCCGCGTGTCGCTGGCCGGCCAGGCCGAGGGGGTGTTGGTGGATCTCGATCTGCCGCTGGCGCAGCTTGGGATCACCACGGCCTGCCCCGAGGGCGGCGGGCGCTGACCCCCGGCCCGGCGAGCCTCAGGGGCCCACCACGAAGCTGGACGCGCCGGAGCCGCCCGGGCCCACCGCCACGCAGTCGCTGACCTGCAGATCAGCCACGTCGGGGCACAAGAACAGCACGTAGCTGTCGTCGCCGTCCCCCGCCACCTCGAACACCGTGATCTCGGTGTCGACCGACAGGGGGAAGGGCAGCACCAGCCCCAGCGCCGCGCCCTCGCCCCCGATGGACGTGAAGCGCGCCGGATCCCTGAGCCCGATCGCGTCCGGCTCGCCCAGCGCCCCGCGCGGATCCGTCGACTCGCTGGTGCCGAAGGGATCCGCGATGGCGTCGACCGCCACCCCGACCCCGAAGCCGAACTCGCCATCGGGGCCTGCGACGATCACCGCGTCGAGGTCGACCCCGGGCGCGAAGGGCGCCTGCGCCACCACGTCGCGCGGCGTCGTGTCGGCGATCACCACCACGCTCCGGGGGCGCTCGGGGTCGGGCCGGGGCGCGCCGCCGTCGACGGGATCCGGCGCCGCGTCGCGGGGGACGCCGTCGTCGCCGTCCTGGGCCGCGCCGAGGTCCCGGCCGGGGCCGGCGTCCGCCGCTGATCCGTCCTCCGCGGCCGCGTAATAGGCGGGGGGCGCCTCGACGGGCACGCACCGGCCCTCGGCCTCGACGAAGTCGGGGCCGCAGGCCTCGGTCTCGAGCACACAGCCGCCGGCCCACAGGCCAACGCATATCGGGAGTAGCCAGCGCATGGGTGCACTGTGGCCAGCGGCGCGGCCACGGTCAACGGCCGCCCTGTGAACCCACCGCACGGCCCGGTGTGGTCCCAGGTTCACGGCGGGGGGGGCAGCCCCAACGGCCAGCGGGTTTGCGGAACGGTACGGCGGTTGCAGTAGCCCCCCGCGAACCTGAAACGAAAGGCTTTCGACATGCGGATTACGCGACTGCTGGGCCTGCTGCCCCTCGCCCTGACCCTGTGGATGAGCGGCTGCTCGTGGGACGAGTGCTTCGACTGTGAGGCCAGGCAAGGGCCCTACGACTTCTGCGACGAGACGGGCTGCTACGACTGCGACATCACGGGCTGTCACCCGCTGGACTGCGGGCGCGGCAACACCTGCCCCGCCGGCACCGTGTGCGGGGCCGATCAGCTCTGTCACCCGGGCCGCGCCGACGCCGGCCCGCCGCCGGCCTCCACGCCGTGCTTCATCGACCTCGACTGCCCCGGCAGCCAGGTGTGCAGCCCGGCCGGCCAGTGCGTGGGCGGCGCCCCCGCCGGCGACCGCTGCGAGGTGCCCGCCGACTGCCCCAACGGGCAGGCCTGCAACGCCTACAACCGCTGCGTGTGGATCGGCAGCCCGGGCGATGACCGCGACGACTACAGCTGCGACCGCGACGGCGACTGCATGGCCGGCTGCGTCTGCGAGCAGGGCCAGTGCTTCGAGGCCGGCCGCTGCGAGGGCGCCGACGACTGCCCCGGGGCCGACACCTGCATCGACGGCACGTGCCGCATGCAGTGCCAGGTCAACGCCGACTGTGGCCTGGGTGGCTTCTGCCTGACCGGCGTGTGCTACCCGCACTGCGACGCCCAGACCGAGCTGCCCCCCGGGTTCGCCTGCGAGGGCGGCATCCCCGTGCCCACCCGCCCCGAGTGCGCCCGCAGCGCCGACTGCGGTGAGGCCGCGATGTGCGTGGACGGCCAGTGCGTGAACCGCGAGCCCGACCCCGCGCCGCAGCCCCAGCCCTGCACCCGCGACGCCGAGTGTGGCCGCGGCCAGCTGTGCGAGGGCGGCGCGTGCATCCCCGACCCCGCGGCGGGCTGCCAGAACGACGCCCAGTGCGGCGCCGGCGAGTCCTGCGACGCCCAGGGCCAGTGCGTGCCCACCGGCAGCGCGAGCTGCGAGGCCAACTGCCAGTGCCCCGACGGCCAGGTCTGCGACACCGACCGCAACACCTGCGTGGTGCCCGCGCCGACGCCCGAGCCGGTGCCCTGCGAGGACGTGTGTGACTGCCCGGCCGGCGACGCCTGCACCGACGGGTTCTGTGTGGCCCCGGCCGGCGCCTGCGTGGCCAACGCCGACTGCGACGGCGACGCGGTGTGCGTGGACGGCACCTGCCGCGCCCCGACCCCCGACGGCATGCTGCCCTGCCAGTTCGACAACCAGTGCGCCGAGGGCGCGAGCTGCCAGGACGGCCGCTGCATCGCCCGCTGCGAGAGCCAGAGCGACTGCCCGGTGAGCACCCAGTGCCAGGCCGGCCAGTGCCTGCCCGACCCCAACAGCCCCGTGGAGTGCCGCAACAGCAGCCAGTGCGACGGCGGCGTGTGCATCGACGCCACCTGCCACCCGCGCTGCGAGCAGGCCGCCGACTGCCAGGGCCCGCACGAGATGTGTGACCACGGGCTGTGCATGCCCAACTACTGGGCCCAGGCGCAGTGCCTGCGCAACGCCGACTGTGCCGGCGGCCAGGAGTGCGTCGACGCCGTCTGCCGCCAGGCCTGCTGGGCCAACGACGACTGCAGCGGCGGCGAGGTGTGCCACGAGCGCTACTGCCGCGCGCCGGTCGAGATCAGCCCCGAGTGCCAGCGCAACACCGACTGCGCCGGCGGCCAGATCTGCGTCAGCGGGCAGTGCAACGGCGCCTGATGACCCGGGGCGCCGGTCCCCGCCCGCGCCCGATGCTTCTGCCGACCCCGGGGTAAACCCCCCCTCACCTCCGGACCCCCGGGGTCGGCGCCTTCTCTCCCGCCTTCTTGTGCACACCCGACGCGCCGCTTGCGACGGACAGGGTGCCTCCCCTATCCCTTCCCCGTGCGTCGCCCCACCCCCCATCCCGTTGGCTGCCTCTTGGCGCTGCTCTGCGGGTGCGCGGCGCCCAGCCGCCCCGCGCAGGATCCCGCTGAGCCCTTGGTGGACGCAGCCCCCGCCGATGGCGGCGCGCCCGACGCCGGTGAGCCGCGCGACGCCCAGCGCCCAGACGCCCGCCCCCTGCCGGACCTGGCCCCGGCCCACGACGCCGCGGTGGACGCCGCCCCGCCCGACGCGGGCCCCATCAGCGACCGGGATGGCGATGGCCTCGCGGACGCCGACGACCCCTGCCCCGACCAGCCCGACAGCGGCCGCGACACCGACGGCGACGGCCTGGGGGACGCCTGCGACGCCGACGACGACGGCGACGGCCTGGGCGACTGGGCCGATCCCTGCCCGTGGGGCCCCGCGCCCTGCGACGGCGACGTCGACGGGGACGGCCTGGGCACCGCCGAGGATCCCTGCCCCTTCGACCCCGACGACCGGTGCGCGGCCCGGCTGGCCGCGTGGCCCACCCTGGACGAGGGCTACGCCTTGGCCGTGACCGGCGACGCGGTGTGGGCCGGCACGGGCGGCGGCCTCGCCCGCTGGCGGGGCGGCGCTGTGCGGCTGTGGGCGGATCCCGCAGGCGTCCTCGATGGCCCGGTGGACGCGCTGCACGCCGAGCCTGAGGGCCGGGTCTGGGCGGCGGGCCCCGGGGGCGTCGCGGTGGTCACGGCGGCGGACCGACCCTGGAGCCACCCCGGCCCCGCGGGCACCTCGCTGGCCCAGGTCGCGGGCCTGGCGGGCGGGGACGACGGCCTGTGGATGGCCGCCGGCAGCGAGCTGTTCCACCTGACCGTCGACGGCTGGCGCATCGTGCCCGTGCCCGATCCGGTGGGCCCGGTGGTCGGCGTCACCCGCCATGGGGACGCCGTCGTGGTCGCCACCACCAGCGGCCTGGCCACCGTGACGGCCGACGGCGCGGTGCCCCGGGCGCTCGACCTCGATCTGGGTCAGCTCACGGGCCTCGACAGCGAGGGCGATCTGCTCTGGGTCTTCGGCCGCTCCGGCACCGCGGCGCTGAGCGAGGCCGGCCCACGCTTCGTGGCCGACCGCAGCCTCGGCGGCGCGGCCGCCACCCGCGTGAGCCGGGGCGAGCAGGTGCTGGCCACCGACACCGGCCTGGTGCGGGTGGACCGCGACGGCCGCTTCTACCCGGCCACCCCCCTCGCGCGGCGGCCCACCGCGCGGGCCGTACGCCGGGGCCCCGACGGGCGCATCTGGGCCACGGGCCCCGGCGGCACCCTCGCCCTCGACGGGTTCGTGTCGGCCTGGCGCACCCGGGACGGCCTGCCCGTGCCCTGCGTGCTCGACGTGCGGCCCGTCGGCCAGAGCTTGTGGCTGGCGACGGATCGTGGGCTCTACCGCCTGCTGGCCGACGGCACCTTCCGCGCGGCGGGTACCCCCCACGGCGAGCGCATCAACGCCATCGGCCCCGTGGTCGACGAGCGGGTCTTCGTGGGCACGGACGCCGGCATCGCCCTCTACAGCGCCGCGGGCGACCTGCTGTCGCCCCTGATCGCCGATCTGCCCGAGGTCGCCGTGCGCGACCTGGTGCTCGGCGACGACGACGCCCTGTGGGGCGCCACCGCCGCGGGCCTGATCCGGCTGGGGGCCCCGGGCGCCGAGGTCTTCCGCGCCGCCGCCCACCCGGCGCTCCCGAGCGACGACCTGCGCGCCGTCGCGGCCGACGGCCCCCGGGTGTGGGGGGCCACCGCCGCCGGCCCCGCGCTGCGCGACACCCGCGCCGACGACTTCAGCCCCCTGCCCCCCTGGGGCGGCCAGCCGGTGCGCCACTACGCGCTGCCCGGCGAGGCCGCCCTGGCGAAGGGGCTGGAGCCCGCGCTCAAGGCGCTGAAGACCCCGCCGCTGCC
>JAUHVS010000223.1 GCA_030424955.1 bacterium
CGCCGCCCTGTGCGGGTGGAGCTGTGGGGCGACGAGGTCGAGTCGCTGCGCTTCTTCAACCCCGACACCCAGCGCACCGAGGCCGAGGCGGGCGACACCCTGCTGATCCCGCCCGTGCGCGAGGAGCTGATGGTCGGGGCCTACCGCGACCGCGCGCGGCGGGGCATCCGCGAGGCCGGGGCCGCCGCCGGGCTGCCGAGCCGCAAGCTCCAGCCCATGCTCGACGACCTCGACAACGGCATCCCGTTCATGGGCATCGAGGGCTTCCGCCCCGCCTTCTTCGAGGGCCTGGACGCCATCACCGACTACCTGCCCGCCAACGCGCTGGTCTTCGTGCTGGACCCGATGGCCACCGGCGAGCGGCTGAGCAACCAGTGGGAGCGGCTGTCGGGTGGCCACGAGGCCGCGCTGAAGGCGCACCTGCCGGCGCTGGCGCCTGAGCGCCACGCGCTGACCCCGCACGAGGCCTTGGAGACCCTCGCGCCCCACGACCAGATCCTGGCCCACGTGCTGCAGATGGTCGACGAGGTGGGCGCCGTGGACGGCCCCGCCCGGGCGATCCGCTTCGACGTGCCCACCAACCACGACCTGAGCCACGCCCTGGGGCAGACCCGCGGCGACCGCGAGCCCCTCAAGCCGCTGGCCGAGTCGGTGCGCAGCTGGGCGGCCGACGGCGGCCGGGTGGTGCTCTGCTGCCACCAGGAGACCCAGCTCGAGCGCCTGGAGCGGCTGCTGCGGGGCTACGGCGTCACCGTGGCGCGGGCGGACGGGGCGCCGCGGGACTACCTCGCGCCCCCCCGGCAGGGCGAGCCCAGCGCGGTGCTCGTGCGCGGCCAGGTCAGCGGCGGCTTTCGCCTGCTGTCCCATGGGTTTGCGCTCATCACCGACGAGGAGATCTTCGGGCACAAGGCGCCCAAGCGGCGGGCCCGGCGCGACACCGACGTCAGCCCGTTCCTGCAGAGCTTCAAGGAGCTGGAGCCCGGCGATCTGGTGGTGCACGCCGATCACGGCATCGGGCGCTACGACGGCCTGACCAAGCTGGTGCTGGCCGGCACCGAGGCCGACTTCCTGGTCATCCAGTTCGCCGGCAAGGACAAGCTCTTCCTGCCGGTCTACAAGCTGGGCCGGCTGCAGAAGTACGCGGGCGGTGGGGCCAACCCGCGGGTCGACAAGCTCGGCGGCACCTCGTGGCAGAAGGTGCGCGCGAAGGCGAAGGCCTCGGCCGAGGAGGACGCCTACGTCCTGCTCGAGCTGTACGCCCGCCGGGAGCTCGCCAAGGGCTACGCCTTCTCGCCGCCCGACGACTACTACCGCAACTTCGAGGCCACCTTCCCCTTCGAGGAGACCCCCGACCAGGCGCGGGTCATCGAAGAGGTGCTGATGGACATGAGCCGCCCGCGCCCCATGGACCGGCTGCTCTGCGGCGACGTGGGCTTCGGCAAGACCGAGGTCGCGCTGCGCGCCATCTTCAAGGCCATCGTCGACGGCAAGCAGGTGGCGCTGCTGGTGCCCACCACGGTGCTCGCCCTGCAGCACTACAAGACCATCAAGGCCCGGCTCGCCGACTACCCGGTGAAGGTGGCGCTGCTGAGCCGCTTCGCGAGCCGCGACGAGCAGAAAGAGACCATCAAGGACATCAAGACGGGCCGCGTGGACGTTGTGGTGGGCACCCACCGCCTGCTGAGCAAGGACATCACCTTCAACGACATCGGCCTGCTCGTGCTCGACGAGGAGCACCGCTTCGGCGTGCGCCACAAGGAGCGCCTCAAGGAGGTGCGCACCGACATCGACGTGCTGTCGATGACGGCCACCCCCATCCCGCGCACCCTGCAGCTGTCCGTCAGCGGCCTGCGGGACCTGTCGGTGATCACCACGCCCCCGAGCGACCGCCTGAGCGTGAAGACCTTCGTGTGCCGGGCGACGGACCAGGTGGTGCGCGACGCCATCCTGCGCGAGCTGGGCCGTGGCGGGCAGATCTACTTCGTGCACAACCGGGTGCACAGCATCGAGAACCGCAAGGCGTGGCTCACGGCCCTGGTGCCCGAGGCCCGCATCGTGGTCGGCCACGGCCAGATGGATCCCAAGCAGCTCGAGCAGGTGATGGTCGACTTCACCGAGGGCCGCTTCAACGTGCTGCTGTCGACCACCATCATCGAGTCCGGCATCGACATCCCGTCGGCGAACACCATGCTCGTCGACCACGCGGATCACTACGGCCTGGCCCAGCTCTACCAGCTGCGCGGGCGCGTGGGCCGCTCCCGAGAGCGCGGCTACTGCTACCTGCTCGTGCCCGGCGAGGCGACCCTCACCCCCGAGGCCCGCAAGCGCCTGGCGGTCATCCAGAAGTTCACCGAGCTGGGCAGCGGCTTCGCCGTCGCGAGCCACGACATGGAGCTGCGCGGCGCAGGCGAGCTGCTGGGCACCAAGCAGAAGGGCCAGATGCAGGCGGTCGGGCTCGACCTCTACGCCGAGCTGCTCGAAGAGGCCGTGCGCACCCTGCGCGGCGAGGCCCCCCCGGTGAGCTTCGACCCCGACATCAACCTGCAGACCACCGCGCGGCTGCCCGAAGAGTTCGTGCCCGACAACCACGTGCGGCTGGTGCTCTACAAGCGGCTGGCCAACGCCAACGACGAGGAAGACGTGCTGGCGGTGGCCGACGAGATGCAGGACCGCTTCGGCGCGCTGCCGCCCGTGGTCGAGAACCTCATCGAGCTGATGCGGGTGCGCACGCTGGCGCGCTACACGGGCCTGCAGTCGGTGGATCTGCAGGGCCCGTTCGTGCGGCTGACGGTGCACCCGCAGACCCCGCTGTCCATCGGCGCCATCATCGGGCTGGTGAGCGATCCGGGCTCGGGGTTCACGGCGCCTGCGGACTTCAAGCTGGACTACCACTTCAGCCTGGAGGGGCGCCGCGACACCCTGACGGCCACGCGAATCGCCTTGCAGCGGCTGGCCGAGTTGGTTACCGAAGCGCAGTCCGCCCAGGAGGCCCCATGACCCGCTCGCCCGACAGGCGCCCGCTCGCAGCCGGCCCGCGCTGGCCCCGCCGCGGCGTGGCCCTCGCGCTCGCGCCGCTGCTGCTGGTGGCCTGCGCCCAGGACCGGGGCATGACCGGCGCCACGCCGTCGGCCCTCACCGAGGCGGAGCGCGGCAAGGTCGTGGCCAAGATCGGGGACGCCACCATCACCCTCGAGGAGTTCGAGCGCCGCCTCAACCAGCAGAGCCCCTTCAGCCGCTCGCGCTACAACAGCCTGACGCGCAAGAAGGAGTTCCTCGAGAGCCTGGTGCGCTTCGAGCTGCTGGCCATGGAGGCCAAGGCGAACGGCCACGACAAGGACCCCGACGTGGTGCTGGCGCACAAGCAGGCGATGGTGCGGCTGCTGACGGCCAACGAGGTCGCCAACCTGGTCAAGATCGACGACATCTCCGACGCCGACATCGCCGCGTACTTCGCCGAGCACCGCGCGGACTTCATCAAGCCGGCCGAGGTGCGCGCGGCGCACATCCTCATGCCCGACGAGACCTCGGCCCGCGGCCTCATCACCGATCTGCAGGCCGCGCTGGCGCTGGCCGGCGATGGCGGCGTCGCGGCCTTCGCCCAGCGCGCGCGCCAGGCGTCGACAGACGCCAAGACCGCCGAGCAGGGCGGGGACCTCGGGTGGTTCGGTGAGCCCGGGGTCAGCAAGGTCAGCCGCAGCCCGAACGCGCCGGTGGTGCCGCCGGCCGTGGCCAAGGCCGCCTTCGCGCTGGCGACCGTCGGGGCCGTCCACCCTGAGCCGATTCGATCGAGCCAGGGCTGGCACGTGGTGCAGCGCACGGGCCATCGGCAGGCCATCGAGCGCAGCCTCGACGAGGTCCGCACCCGCATCCGCAACACCCTCTTCCGCAGCCGCAAGGCCGAGGCGCTGGAGGCCTATGTGCAGGGCCTGCGGGCCAAGGCCGGCGTGCAGATCGACGACGCCGTGCTGGGCACAGCCAAGGTCGCCCCCGCCGGTGAGTTCAACCCGAAGCTCGCGCCCCCCCACCTGCGTCCGGCCCCGCTGGGCCCGCCCGGAGGCCCCGCGCCGGCGGCCCCGGCTGCCCCAGGAGATGCCCCATGATGCCCACAGCGCTGCGCGGCGTGATCGTCGCTGCCCTCGCCGCCACCATGGGGGCGCCCCTGCTGGGCGGGGCCGCCTTCGGGCTCGTCACCGTCGCTGCGGCCCCGGCCGCGCAGGCGCGGGTCATCGATCGGGTGGTGGCCGTCGTCAACGACGAGGTGGTGACCCTCTCCGAGCTCGAAGACCTGCTCGCGCCGGTCATCCGCCAGATCGAGGCCCTGGACGACCCGGTGCTGCGCGAGCAGCAGCGCCAGAAGCAGATGCGCCGGGGCCTGGACGACCTGATCGGGCAGAAGCTCGTGGCCCAGGAGGGCATCCGCCGCCGGATCTCCATCCGCGGGGACGAGGTCGGGGCGCACCTGGAGCGGGTGAAGTCCAGGCAGGGCTGGGATGACGACAAGCTGCGGCTGTACCTCGCCGCCCAGGGCCTCAACCTCGCCGACTTCCGCGCCCAGGTCCGCGAGCAGCTCCTGCGCCAGAAGGTCATCCGCTCGGCCATCGGCAGCCGCATCGGCGTGAGCGAGACTGAGCTGCGCGACTACTACCGCTCCCGGCTGACCCAGGCGAACGCCGACTACGAGGTCGAGGCGGCGCACATCGCGCTGCCGGTGCCCACCAACGCCACCGCCACCGAAGAGGCCGCGATCCGCCAGCAGGCCACGGAGCTGCTCGCCCGTGCGCGGGGCGGTGAGGACTTTGCGGCCCTTGCCAGGCAGTACTCGCGGGCGCCCGGGGCCGAGGAGGGCGGCGTGCTGGGCTCATTCCGGCGGGGCGTCATCGACCCTGACATCGAGGCCGCGGTCTTTGCCCTCGAGACCGGCGCGATCGGCGGGCCGACGCGAACCAGCTACGGCTACCACGTCATCAAGTGCCTCGAGAAGCGCAAGCTCCCCCCGGCGCCCTTCGAGGAGAGCAAGGGCGCCCTCGAGCGCGAGCTCACCGACAAGAAGCTGCAAGAAGAGCTGGGCAAGTGGATCGAGGAGCTCAAGCGCAAGGCCTTCGTCGAGGTGCGGCTCTGAGCGGGGCGGCCCGCCACGATGGTGCGGAGGGCGGTGCGCCCTGCGCGTCGGCCTGATAGGTTGCGCCCCATGACCGCACGGCCCCGCATCCTGATCGCTGATGACGAAGAAGGCCTGCGCTTCTCGCTGACGCTGCACCTCAAGGACGCCGGCTACGACGTGACCTGCGTCGAGGACGGTGAGGCGGCCGTCAAGCAGCTGAAATCACAGGACTTTGACTTCGCGCTCTGCGACCTCCGCATGCCCCGGCGCGATGGCCTCGACGTGCTCCGCGCCGTCACAGGCGACGGCCTGCGCACCCGCATCATCCTCATGAGCGCCCACGCGGACGCGGCCACGGCCCTCGAGGCGGTCGGACTCGGCGCGACGGACTACCTGGCCAAGCCCTTCGAGACCGCCGAGGTGCTGTTCCGCCTCCGGCGCGCCGCCGAGCAGCTCGCCCTCAGCGAGCGGGTCGGTCAGCTCCAGCAGGCCCTGGGCGAGCAGGTCGACTTCGCGGGCATCATCGCCCGCTCCGAGCCCATGCAGCGGGTCTTCCGCATGATCCGCAAGGTGGCGGACTTCAAGACCACGGTGCTGCTGATGGGCGCGAGCGGCACGGGCAAGGAGCTCGTGGCCAAGGCCCTGCACTTCCAGGGCAGCCGCCGCAACAAGCCCTTCGTCGCCGTCAACTGTGGGGCGATCCCCGAGAACCTGCTGGAGAGCGAGCTCTTCGGGCACGTGCGGGGGGCCTTCACCGACGCCACCCGCAGCCGGCGCGGCCTCTTTGAGGAGGCCGACGGGGGCACGCTCTTCCTCGACGAGATCGGCGAGCTGCCGCTGTCGCTGCAGGTGAAGCTGCTGCGGGTGCTGCAAGAGGAAGAGATCCGCCGGGTGGGGGAGAGCCGCCCCACCTCGGTGGACGTGCGCGTCATCGCGGCGACGGTGCGCGACCTCGGCGAGGAGGCCCGCGAAGGGCGCTTCCGCGAAGATCTCTACTACCGCCTCAACGTGCTCCCCATCCGCCTGCCCGCCCTGGCCGAGCGGCCGGGCGACATCCCGCTGCTCGTCGAGCACTTCATCAAGCGGCTCAACGCGCGGCTGGGGACCCAGGTCGAGGGGGTCACCGCGCCGGCGATGAAGCACTTGATGCACCACGCCTGGCCGGGGAATGTGCGCGAACTTGAGAACGCGGTTGAGCGCTCGATGGTGATGTGCGAGGGAAGCCGCCTGGACGTGGGTGATCTGCCGCCACGGATCGTGGCCGGCAGCGATCGCATCCGCATGGCCTTGGCCGGGGACGAGCTCAGCATCAAGAAGACCACCCGACTGATTGAAGAGGAGCTCATCCGCCGCGCCCTGACCCAGACGGGAGGCAACCGCACGCGGGCCGCAGAGCTGTTGGAGATTTCGCACAGGGCGTTGCTCTACAAGATCAAGGATTACGCCGTCGACTTGTGAGTCGTCCGTCGACTCGACCACCCAGCGCATCCGGACTCGCCGCGTAAGGCCCCGACGTTCAAGGACATCCTTGACGTTGCGCCTTCCAAGGGTCGAATATCTGAACCGTCGCGGACTGCGCTTTCACTCAGGGGCTTGGCATGGCCAGGCGGAAAAACGCCCTCGGACTCGACATTGGCTCCAGCTCTGTGAAGCTGGTGCAGCTGCGGGAGTCCAAGAAGGGTATTCAGCTCGCCAACTTCTCGATGGCGCCCCTGCCGACGGAGGCCATCGTGGATGGGGCGTTGATGAACGCCTCGGCCGTGGTCGAGACGATCCAGGGGATGGTGGCGGCCCAGAAGCTCAAGCTGAAGGACTGCGCCGTCTCCATCAGCGGCCACTCGGTGATCATCAAGAAGATCTCCCTGCCTGCGATGACGCAGGAAGAGCTCGACGAGAGCATCAAGTGGGAGGCCGAGCAGTACATCCCCTTCGACGTCAACGACGTGTACCTGGACTACCAGATCCTGCAGTCCCGGCCTGAGCAGGGCCAGATGGACGTGCTGCTGGTGGCCGCGAAGAAGGAGATCGTCGACGAGTACGCGGGCGTCGTCCGCGAGGCGGGCCTCGAGCCCGTGGTGGTCGATGTGGACGCCTTCACGGTCTACAACGCCTTCGAGGCCAGCTACGGCTTCCCGCCGGGCGAGACCGTCGTGCTCATCGACATCGGCGCGGGCACCATCAACATCAACGTGGTCTCCAACGGCGTCAGCACGTTCACCCGTGACATCAGCATGGGCGGCAACCAGTACACCGAAGAGATCCAGAAGCAGCTGAACGTCTCGTACGACGAGGCTGAGGCATACAAGCGGGGCGGTGAGGCGGGCATCGACGCGGACAGCGTGGTGCCGCAAGAGGTGGAGCAGGTCATGGCCGCCGTGAGCGAGTCCATGGCCTCCGAGATCCACCGCTCCCTCGACTTCTACCTGGCCACCTCCTCCGAGGGCCGCGTCGCGCGGGTCTACCTGTCGGGGGGCACCGCGAAGGTGCCGAGCCTGGCGCGGATCATCGAAGACAAGGTCGGCGTCGCGGTCGAGCTCATCGACCCGTTCCGGAACATCCAGATTGACCCGAAGGTCTTCAACCTGGATTACATCAACGAAATTCGCCCCTTGGCTGCCGTCGCCGTCGGCCTGGGCCTGCGCAGGGCGGGCGACAAGTGATTCGCATCAACCTCCTCCCGTCGCGGGAGAGCGTCCAGGCGCGGGCCGGGAAGCAGTTCATCCTGCTGGTGCTCATCGCGCTGGTCGCGCAGGGCGCGCTGTTGTTCTACCTGCAGAGCGAGGCGGACGCTGCGCTGAAGCAGGTCGAGAAGAAGAACAGCACCATCCAGACCGAGATCGTCACGCTGAAGAAGAAGACCGACGCGGTGGCGGCCCTCGAAGAAGAGAAGGCGAAGCTGGAGCGGCAGAAGGCGGTGCTGACCGGCCTTGAAGAGGGCCAGAGCGGCCCGGTCAAGGTGCTCCACGCGATGGGGCGGCTGCTGCGCAAGGTCGAGGACTCCACCGAGAAGCTGCGGGTCCAGAACCTGGGCTGGAACCCCGACTGGGATCCCACCCGGCTGTGGATCGACGGCTTCGTCGAGGGGGAGCGGGCGGTCAAGCTCGCCGGCCACGCCCGCACCAACGAGGACCTCGCCGAGTTCCTGCAGCGGCTGTCGAGCTCGCGGCACTTCGTCAAGATCAAGCTCAACGTCTCCGAGGCGGTCGAGATCCCGAGCCTCAACGACGCCAAGATGGTCAAGTTCGAC
>JAUHVS010000224.1 GCA_030424955.1 bacterium
CACCCACTCATCACCCGTCGACAGCCGCGCACCGGATCGCCAGGGCACCCGTGCGTTGGGGGTTGGGACCGCCGACCCCGCGGGCGCTCGGCGGTCAGCATGATCCATCATGAAGAGGGGAAGGGGGCCAGCGGGCGCGCAGCGGGCAGGTGGCGCGTGCCCTGGAGGCTGGTCAAGCGGACCGGCCCGCGCGGGCTCGGTCCGCGAACCTCAACGCTCAGCTAGATGTGCAGCGCTCGGCCGTCGACGGCGAGGGCCGCCTCCTTGACCGCCTCGGCCAGGGTGGGGTGCGCGTGGCTGCTGCGGGCGATGTCCTCGGCGCTCGCGCCGAACTCGATGGCCACCGCCGCCTCAGCGATCAGATCGCCCGCGCGCGGCCCGATGATGTGGACCGCCAGCACCCGGTCCGTCTCCGGGTGGGCGAGGATCTTCACGAGCCCGTCGGTCTGCTCCAGGGCGCGGGCGCGGCCGTTGGCGATGAAGGGGAAGCTCCCCTTCTTGAACGGGATGCCGGCCGCCTTGAGCTCCTCTTCGCTCTTGCCCACCGACGCGATCTCAGGGTGGGTGTAGACCACCGACGGGATCGCGTCGTAGTTCACGTGGCCATAACCCGTGACCATGTGCTCGACGCAGGCGATGCCCTCTTCCTCGGCCTTGTGCGCCAGCATGGGGCCGGCGATCACGTCACCGATGGCGAACACCCCAGGGACGCTCGTCTCGAAGTGCGCGTTGACAGGGATGCAGCCGCGCTTGTCGACGCTGAGGCCGAGGCGCTCAAGCCCGAGGTTCTCGGTGTTGGGTCGACGCCCGATGGCCAGGAGCACCCGATCACACGCCAGGGGCTCACCACCCTCATAGGTCACCACGCAGCGATCGCCGTCGACGGTCGCCCCGGTCACCTTGACGCCGAGCCTGAAGGTCAGCCCTTGCCGCGTGAAGATCTTCTGTGCCGTCTTGGCCAGCTCCGCGTCCATGCCGCCCATGATGCGGTCGAGGTACTCGAGCACCGTGACCTTGGCGCCGAGCCGGGCCCAGACCGAGCCCAGCTCCAGCCCGATGACCCCGGCCCCGATGATGACCAGGTGCTCCGGCACGCTGGGGTAGCTGAGCGCCTCGGTGCTGGTGCCGATGCGGTCGCCGTCCAACTCGACGCCCGGTAGCGGGGTCACGGAGCTGCCCGTCGCGATGAGGACACGCTTGGCGTGGACCGTCTGCACCGCCCCCTCGGCGTCGGTGACCGTCACCTCGCCGGGTGCCTGGAAGCTGGCGTGGCCCTCGAAGCGGGTGACCTTGTTCTTCTTGAACAGACCAGCGACGCCGCGGGTGAGGGTGGTGACGACCTTGTCCTTGCGGGCCAGCATGGTGCTCAGGTCAAGCTCGACGCCGCTGACCTTGACGCCATGCTGGGCAAGCCCCTGGGTCGCCTCGTGGTAGCGCTCACTGGACTCGAGCAGGGCCTTGCTGGGGATGCAGCCCACACGCAGGCAGGTGCCGCCCAGGGCCGGCGCCTTCTCGACGCACGCGACCTTGAGACCAAGCTGCGCGGCGCGGATGGCGGCGACGTAGCCACCGGGGCCCGCGCCGATGACCAACAGGTCGAAGGGGGTCTCGCTCACCTCAGACCTCCAACAACATGCGGACGGGTGACTCCACCAGCGACTTGACCGTGCGCAGGAAGGTCACCGCCTCGCGCCCGTCCACCAGCCGGTGATCGTAGGTCAACGCCAGGTACATCATGGGCCGGATCACGACCTGCCCGTCGACCGCGATGGGGCGATCCTGGATCCCGTGCATGCCCAGGATCCCGCTCTGGGGCGGGTTGATGATCGGCGTGGAGAGGAGCGAGCCGTACACGCCACCGTTGGTGATGCTGAAGGTCCCGCCCTGCAGCTCATCGAGCTTCAGCTTGTTCGCCTTCGCGCGGGCGCCCAGGTCAGCGATGGTCTGCTCGACCCCCGCAAAGGACAGGCGCTCGGCGTTGCGAATGACGGGCACGACCAGCCCGCGGCCACCGCCGACGGCGACGCCGATGTCGAAGTAGTCGTGGTAGACGATCTCTTCGCCGTCGATCCGGGCGTTCAGGGCAGGGAACTGCTTGAGCCCCTCGACCACCGCCTTGATGAAGAACGACATGAAGCCCAGCTTGATCCCGTAGCGCTCAACGAAGGCTGCCTTGTGCTCGGCCCGCAGGGCCATGATGGCCGACATGTCGACCTCGTTGAACGTGGTCAGCAGCGCGGCGGTCTGCTGGGCCTCAACCAGCCGACGGGCGACGGTCTTGCGCAGCGGGGTCATGCGCTTGCGCTCGGTCGCGCGCGGTCCCGAGGGGCTCGCAGGCGCAGCGGCCGAAGGCGTCGCAGGGGTCGCGCTGAGGTGGCGCTGGACGTCCTCCTTCAGCAGGCGTCCGCCGGGCCCGGACGCAGCCACAGCGCCCGACGCCAAGCCGTGTTGCGACAGCATGCGCTGCGCGGCGGGCGTGACACGGGCCGGCGCGGCGGTCGACTCGCTGGCTACAGGGCCCCCCTCCGGGACGCTCGAGCCGCTCGGCGCCGGCCCTGCGGTCCCGGCCGCGGGCGCCTCGGCCGTGTCGTCGATCATGGCCAGCAGCTCGCCGATGGTCGCGGTGTCCCCGCTGGCCTTCTTGACGCCGATCAGGCGGCCCGACGTGGGGGCGGGGACCTCCATGTTGACCTTGTCGCTCTCGACGACGACGAGGGGCTCGTCCTCCGAGACGTACGTGCCTTCCGCCACCAGCCAGTCGCCAATGACGACCTCGGTGATGGACTCTCCGACGGGCGGGACCTTGAGCTCGACAGCCATGTCAGGCAGCTCCTTGGGGGGTCATGAGGGGGAGGAGGCGCACGGCGTGTCTGGCCCTCAGGCCAGCTCGAACGCGCGCTCGATGATCAGCTCCTGCTCCATGCGGTGGCTCGCTGCCGAGCCGGTCGCCGGGCTCGCGCTCTCCACGCGGGCGATGCAGGTCAGAGGGTGCCGGCCGAGCAGGCGATCGCCATGCCGGTAGCGCATGTAGGGCCAGGCGCCCTGGTTCTGCGGCTCTTCCTGGACCCAAACGACGGGCGTCGCCGGCGCGAGCGGCGCCAGCAGATCCGCCAGATCGCTGTCGGGGAGCGGGTAGAGCTGCTCGATGCGATGGATGGCCACATGCTCGGCGCCCAGGATCTGCTTCGCGGCCAGGAGGTCGAAGTAGATCTTCCCGCTGCACAGCAGCACCCGCCGGACCTCGTCGGCCTGCGCCGTGGGATCAGGGATGATGCGCTGGAAGCGGCCGGTGGCGAGCTCGTCCGCGTCGGACACGGCTTCGGGGAGCCGCAGCAGGCTCTTGGGCGTCATGATGATCAGCGGCTTGCGGAGAGGACGCCGGACCTGTCGGCGCAAGCAGTGGAAGTACTGCGCCGGGGTGGTCAGGTTGCACACCTGAATGTTGTCCTCGGCGCAGAGCGACAAGAAGCGCTCCAGCCGGCCCGAGGAGTGCTCGGGGCCCTGGCCCTCGAAGCCGTGCGGCAAGAGCATCACCAGGCCGCTCAGGCGGTTCCACTTGTCCTCACAGCTGATGATGAACTGGTCGATGATGACCTGCGCCCCGTTCACGAAGTCGCCGAACTGGGCCTCCCACAGCACCAGGCCGTCGGGCGTATCGAGGCTGTAGCCGTACTCAAAGCCCAGCACGCCGGACTCCGAGAGGGCGCTGTCGATGGCATCGAACGGCGCCTGGGTGTCCGACAGGTTCGAGAGGGGCACGTAGGGCGCCCCGGACGTGTAGTCGTACAGTCGAGCGTGCCGGTGGCTGAAGGTGCCGCGGCCGCTGTCCTGCCCGCTGAGGCGCACCCGGGTGCCTTCCTCCAACAGGCTGGCGAAGGCGAGGGCCTCTGCGGCGCCCCAGTCGAGGGGCCGCTCGCCCGAGACCATCTCCTGGCGCAGCGCGAGCAGGCGTCCGATTTTCGGGTGCGCCGTGAAGCTTTCGGGGAGGGTGGTCAGCCGCGCCATGAGGGAGTCCAGCAGCGGGCGCGCCACCGCGGTGTCGATCTCGGGCACCGCAGCGTCGGCGCCGCCCAGGTAGCCGCGCCAGAGCCCGCGCCCAAAGTCGTGCTCGTAGGCGAACTCGCGGGCCTTGGCCTCCGACAGGGCGTCCTCGAGGCGCTGTCGCCGCCGGACGGCGACCTCATCCGCTTCTTCCTGCGTGACCTCACCGAGCTTGAGGAGGTTCTCGGTGTAGCCGGCACGCACGGACTTCCGCTTGCGAATGGCGGCGTACATCACCGGCTGTGTGAACGCCGGATCGTCCGACTCGTTGTGGCCGTAGCGCCGGTAGCACCACATGTCGATGACCACGTCCTTCTTGAACTGCCGACGGAAGTCCATCGCGATCTCGATGACCTGCGCGACGGCCTCCGGGTGCTCGCCGTTAACGTGGAAGATCGGCACCTGGAGCATCTTGGCGACGTCGGTGGCGTAGAACGACGAGCGGGACATCTCGGGCGGCGTCGTGAAGCCGATCTGGTTGTTCACGATCAGGTGCACCGTGCCGCCGACGGTGTGCCCAGGCAGCTCGCTGAGGTTCAGCGTCTCTTGCACGATGCCCTGGCCCGCGAACGCTGCGTCTCCGTGGATCAGCAGGGGCAACACGCGGTCCCCGTGGGGGTCCTGCTTGCGGTCCTGCTTCGCGCGCACGCGGCCCACCAGGACGGGATCCACGAACTCCAAGTGGCTCGGGTTGAAGCACAGCGACAAGTGGATCTTGTGACCGTCCGACGTGACGTGATCCGAGCTGTAGCCCATGTGGTACTTCACGTCGCCGCCCCCGAAGTACTTGTCGGGATCAGCGTCGGCGAACTCGCGGAAGATCTTCGCAGGCGACTTGTTGATGATGTTCGCCAGCACGTTCAGCCGGCCCCGGTGGGCCATGCCGATCACGGCCTCATCGATGCCGTGGCGGCCGGCCTTCTCAAGGGCCTGGTCGATGAGCGGGATCAGGCTCTCGCCCCCCTCGAGGGAGAAGCGCTTGGCGCCCAGGAACTTCTTGTGGATGAACTGCTCGAAGATCTCGGCGTCGGTGAGCTTCGTCAGGACGCGCAGCTGCTGGTCGCGGGTCATGACCAGCTGGTTCTGGCTCGACTCCATCCGCTGCTGCAGCCACATCTTGGTCTCGAGATCGTCGATGTGCATGAACTGCGTGCCAATGGGGCCACAGTAGGTGCGCTTGAGGCGATCGAGGATCTCGCGCAGCGTCAGCACCGTCGGTCCCGACAGCGTCCGGGCGGAGAACTTCTGGTCCAGGTCGTCGGCGTTGAAGTCGTAGTGCCCCAGCTCCAGCTCTGGGTGCGGGCGGCGCTGGAGCCCCAGCGGGTCGAGGTCGGCCACCATGTGGCCACGCACCCGGTAGGCCCGGACCAGCTGATCTACGCGATCCTGACGGGCGGCGACGTCATCGGCAGGTCCCGCTGCGGCGCCGCTCGCCTCAAAGATGCTCCTGCGGACGAAGCGGGGACCCTCAACGTCGACTGCGCGGGCCGTGCCGGGTGCGAGGCCGTCAAAGTAGGCGCGCCAATCTGGCTCAAGGCTCTGCGGATCGTCGAGGTATTGGGCGTACAGGCCCTCCACGAACTGCAGGTTGCCGCCGGTCAGCGTGACTTCAAGATCCTTCATTTCGGCTCGGTCTCCCTGGCTCGTCCTGCCGAGGTCACCCAAAAGGTGGCCGCCGATTCTGGCGAACCAAGGCGTCGATGTCGAGGGGGTCCCGCCTCAACAGCGATAGGGCAAAAAAAGAAAGGGCGAGACCTCTCGCAGAGAGATGCTCGCCCTTGCTCGACGTTGCACCCGACGCAGCTCGCCCGAGGTGGGCGCCTGGGTCAGGGCTGTCTTTGCGCTGCCGCGCATTACCGAACGGCGGTCGGCGCTGTCGACTCGACCGGCGCTGGCCAGACGCGGGCACCGCCCGCGACCCGGAGGACCGGCTCGGTCAGGCGGCTGCGCTCCGGGGCAACCTCAGTTGCCGGTGGCCTTGTCGACCGCGCTGCTGGCGGCGTCGCCGGCCTTCTTGCTGGCGTCGTCGGTGGCGCTGTTGGCCGCGTCGGTGGCCGCCTTCTCCGCGTTGGCCGGGGCCGCCTCGACCGCCGCCTTCGCGTCGCTCGCGGCCTTGCCCGCCGCGTCGGCGGTGGCCTTGGCGTCCGCAGCGGTCTGCTGGGCACCGGCAGTGGCCTTGTCAGCCTCGCTCATGGCGTCGTCACCAGCAGCCTTGGCGGCGCCCTTGGCGCCGTCGGCGGCAGCGTTGCCGACCTGGGAGGCCGCGCCGCCCATCTTGGCGCCCGCGCCGCAGCCCACAACCAGACCCGAGATGGCCATCATCGCAATCAGAATACGCATCGTGTCTCACTCCCTCGATTCGGTTCAGGCCGTCGTGGCCTGCGTCCGTCATGGCCGCGCGTAGGCACAACCCTGGAACCCGGCTCACTGACCGGATCCAACGAAAAGGTCAAGCAAAAAAAGGGGTCAGGGCGCGCCGCCGGCGGCGCGGACCCAGGCCAGTAGCTGCGTGAAGCGCGGGTCGTCGCGGCCGTTGAAGACCTGCCGCCCGCCGTGATCGGCAGAGACAGGCAGGCCGGTCAGCGGCGAGCGGTCGGGGTCGCTGTAGTCGATGAAGGACAGCGACACCATGAAGTTCCACTGGACGGCGCAGCTCGACTCGGTGTCGAGCCAATACCGGCCGCCCGCCGCGGGCGTCCCGTGACAGATCGACTCGGCGCAGCTCGTGACGAGGAGGTCGTGGATGTCGGCCTCGAAGGTCTCGTAGATGCCAGGCCGGTTCAGCGGATCGCCGGTTGGGAGGCCCTCGCAGGGCACGCCCTCTGCGGGACCCGGAGGCGGGGCCATGTCGGACTCGACGAAGGCGTCCGGGGCAGAGACACCCATGTCCTCGGTCGGCGCGGGGGGGTCGGGGATGCGGGTTTCGGCGATGAACGCCGCCACCTGGCGATCGGCGGCGCTGTCGACCGCGTAGAGGACCGCGTGGGCGACACCGACCTCTTCGCCTCTGGAGGCCCGCAGGAAGTCGGACGTAGCCGGCGAGCCCCACACCACAGCGTCCTCGAACTCGCTGAAGTACCGCCGCACGGTGCTGTCGTCTGGATCCTCGGGCGGGGTGGGCCAGATGGTGTCGGCGTCGCCGCTGACCTGCGTCCCCACGCCGTGACAGGTGGCACACGCGTCGAAGATGCCGAGCACCTCCGCCTCAAAGCGGGTCAGGACCGCGTCTGTGGGCCAGTCGATGGCTGGCGGTGGGCCGCCGTCGGGTCCGAGGGCGCCTCCGGCACCCCCCGCGCCGCCTGCACCGGCCGATCCGCCACCGCTCCCACCGGAGCCACCCGCAGCCCCACCGGCTCCTGAGCCGCCCCCCCCGTCGCCGGCCGTCGGCCCACCATCACGCAGCGGAGGGTTGAGGTCGATGGCCTCTCCGTTGCAGCCCATGAGGCAGGTCAACGCGCTGATACGGGCCAGGGAAGCGAGGCGCATTCGGTCCTCCGCAGACTCAACGGGGGGGCCGCCCCCGTTGGTCAGGGGGCGGGGGTCACCAGGGCGGTTACTGCAGGAAGTTGGCCGCGCCACCTTGGGGCTGGCCGTCCGCATCGAGCCAGGAGTCGAGCACCCGGCCGCCGTTCGGATCGGCCAGCTTCTGCAGGGTCTGCACGCCCAGAGGGCCAGCCATCTGGGGGTTGGTGGACCCCGCCCGCAGGACCGAGCCGTTCACGCCGTGCATGGGGTGGGCGCTGCCCGCGTTGGGGATCCCGTTGGCCTCGACGATGCGGTCGAGGTCGTAGACGGCGTTGCCCGGGTCGAAGATGTCGGCCGGCGCGTTGCCCCCGCAGTTCTGGCGGTTGGCGTTGTTATCCAACGGGTTCACCGGGCAGCCGTTCGCGTCGAACAAGAACAGGCCGCTGCCCAGCCCCGCGGTCATGTGCACGAAGATCGGCGAGTTCAGCTGGTTGCCGGTGTTCTGGCCGATGTGCTGCGCGAGCAAGTTGAAGTCCAGGTTCGCGAAGTCATTGTTCTGGTAGGCGGTGCGGAAGGCGTCGTACTCGGCGCCGAAGTTGTTCAGCTGGTCGTCGTTGAGGTGGCACGACACGCAGTAGCGCACGCCCTCGTTGCTCGCGTTCACCCGGCCGCGGATGCTGTGAGGGGCCATCTGGTTCATCTGCAGGGCAGGGAACGCGTTCCGGCCACCGTTGGCGGGGTTGTTGCCCTCGCCGAGTCGATCGGAGAACGCGAAGACGTCCGACGTATCACCGTTGAAGTCGACGAAGCGCCAGAAGACCTTCTCAGCGG
>JAUHVS010000225.1 GCA_030424955.1 bacterium
CGGCCATGCCGGCCACCACGCTGAGGTCGTGGGTGATGAGGATGACGCTGGTGCCGTGGGTGTCCTTGAGGGTGCGCATCAGCGCCAGGATCTGCGCCTGGATGGTCACGTCGAGGGCCGTGGTGGGCTCGTCGGCGATGAGCAGCTTGGGCCGGCAGAGCAGCGCCATGGCGATCATCGCCCGCTGGCGCATGCCCCCGGAGAACTCGTGGGGGAACTGGTCGATGCGCCGCGCCGGATCGGGGATCCCCACCTGGCCTAGCATGTCGAGCACCTCGCGGCGGGCGTCGGCGCGGCTGACCTTGCGGTGTACCCGCAGCACCTCGGCCAGCTGGCGGCCCACCCGCAGGTACGGGTTGAGGCTGCTCATGGGGTCCTGGAACACCATCGACAGCACGTCGCCCCGCAGGGCCCGCAGGCGCCGCGGGCTGGCCTGCACCAGGTCCTCGCCCTCGAGCAGGATCCGCCCCCGGGCGATGCGCCCCGGCGGCGACGGCACCAGGCCCATGATGGCGCTGCAGGTCACCGACTTGCCCGAGCCGCTCTCGCCCACGATGCCCAAGGTCTGGCCCGCCGCCACGGTGAACGACACGCCGTCCACCGCCCGCACCACGCCGGCCTCGGTGCGGAAGTGCACCGCGAGATCGTCCACCTGCAGCAGCGGCGCCATCACGACCGCCGGCTCTGGGGGTCGAGCGCGTCGCGCAGGCCGTCCCCCAGGAAGTTCAGCGCCAGCAGGGTCAGCGCCAGCGCGCCCCCCGGGAACACGATCAGCCACGGGTACTCCTGCCACGCCTTCGCGCCCTCGGCGGCCAGGCTGCCCCACGAGGCGTAGGGCGCCTGCACCCCGAGCCCCAGGAACGACAGGAAGGCCTCCTCGAGCATCACCGCGGGCACCGTGAGCGTGACGTAGACGATGATGGGCCCCAGCGCGTTGGGGATGAGGTGCCGGCGGATGATGGTGGCCGGCCGCACGCCCATGGCCACGGCGGCCTCGACGAAGGCGCGCCCCTTCAGCCCGATCACCTGCCCGCGCACGATGCGGCTCATGGTGAGCCACTGCACGGCGCCGAGCGCCACGAACAGCAGGTACAGCTTCTGGTCGGCGGGCATGTCCTGGAAGATCACCATCAGCAGGATCACCAGGAACATGAAGGGCAGCCCGTAGAGCACATCGACGGTGCGCATCATGAGGTTGTCGACCCAGCCCCCCAGGAAGCCCGCCGTCGCCCCCCACAGCACGCCGATCAAGAAGCTGACCCCCGTGGCGATGAAGCCCACGGCCAGCGACACCCGCGCGCCCATCACCACCCGGGTCAGCAGGTCGCGGCCCAGCTCATCGGTGCCGAACCAGTGGCGCGCCGGCCGCGGCAGCCCCGGGAACTCGCTGCCGGTCAGGCGCTTGTCGCCATCGCCGTCGTAGCGGGCCAGAAAGATCTGCGCCTCCCACGGCGGGAACACCTCGGTGATCTCCGCCGCCGCGGCCTCGGCGGCCGAGAGCCGGCCGTCGCCGTCGGTGTCGAAGGCCGCCACCGTGGCCTGGGCCGAGCCCCCCACGAAGTTGATGGGCGAGGCCTCGATGTCGGCGGGCGACAGCGCGCCGTCCCCGTCGTGGTCGACGGCCGCAAGCTCGCGGGCCCGCATGGCCTGCACCAGCTCGTCGCGGGTGACCGCCCCGTCCCCGTCGGCGTCCACGGCCTCGAAGGCCACGGCGTCGAGCCGGGTGTGCACCGCGGGCACGCTGCGGGCGCCCACGGGCTTGGGCTCCTCGCTGAGGTGCTGCTCGTCGAAGGTGAAGCGGGTGCCGTGGGCGCTGATCAGCTCGAAGCCCAGGGACAGGACCGCCATGAGGGCCACGATGATCGCCCCGGCGACGGCGGCCCGGTTGCGCACCAGCCGCCGGCGGGCGTCGGCCCACAGGCTGCTGCCGGCGGCGAGGGGCTCGATCTGCGCGGGCGGGTGGTCCCCCGCGGCGCCCTGATCCACTGGCTCACCCGTCATAGGTCACCCGGGGATCGAGCAGGGTGTAGAGCACATCCACCACCAGGTTCAGGGTCACCAGCAGCGCCGAGTAGAGCACGATGGTGCCCAGCACCAGGGGGTAGTCGCGGTTGAAGGCGGACTGCACGAAGTGGGTGCCCAGCCCCGGCAGGTTGAAGATCTTCTCGATGACCACCGAGCCGGTGAGCAGGCTGGCGAAGGCCGGCCCCAGGAAGCTCACCACGGGCAGCAGCGCCCCCTTGAGCGCGTGCCGGGTCACCACCTGCCGCTCGCTCAGCCCCTTCGCCCGGGCGGTGCGGATGAAGTCCAGGCGCACGATCTCGAGCATGCCCCCGCGGCTCAGCCGCGCGACGTAGGCGGCGTAGTACAGCCCCAGGGTGAGGCTCGGCAGGCCCGACGAGCGCAGGTGGGCCCACAGCCCGGCGCCGGGCCCCGCCCAGTTGGCGCTGTCGAACCAGGGCAGCTGCAGGGCGAAGGCGTAGATCAGCAGCGGCCCCAGCACGAAGTTGGGGATCGACACCCCCGTCATCGCGGCCCCCATGGCCACGTGATCGCCCAGGCTGTTCTGTTTGAGCCCCGCGTACAGGCCGATGGGCAGGCCGATGATCAGCGCCACCAGCAGGGCCTGCGCCCCGAGCACCAGGCTCACCGGCAGGCCCTCGGCCAGGATCTGGTTGACCGTGCGATCGGGGGTCTTCATCGACGGCCCGAAGTCGCCGTGCACCGCGATCAGGGTGAGCTGGCGCACGTACTGCTGGCCGATGGACTCGTCGAGGTGCCAGCGGGCCTCGAGGTTGGCGCGCACCTCGGCGGGCATCTCGCGGTCTTGATCGAAGGGCCCGCCGGGGGCCAGCCGCATGATGAAGAAGGAGGCGGTGATCACCACGAAGAGCACGGCCGCGGCGCTCAGCAGCCGGCGCAGGATGAAGCCGATCATGGCGCCCCCCGCCCGGCCGGGCCGCCCTCGCGGGACAGGTCGATGCCAAACCAGCGGCTGGTGTGCACCCCCTGCAGGTGCGGCCGGTAGCCGGTGACCCACGGCTTCACCAGGTCGTGCTTCACGTAGTAGTACAGCGGGATCCCGGGCATCTCGCGCACGAAGATCTCCTCCGCTGCCACCAGGTGCCGCTGCCGGGCCGGGGTGTCGACGGCCTGCCCCGCCGCCGCCAGCGCGGCGTCGTAGGCGGGGTTGGCCCAGCCCGTGCGGTTGTTGGGGTTCTGGCTCTCGTAGAGCTCCAGGAAGGTGTTGGCGTCCAGGTAGTCGCCGATCCACGCGGCGCGGCTGACCTCGAAGTCCATGGCGTGCTGCTTCTTGAGCAAGACCTTCCACTCCATGTTGTCGAGGTCGCACTGGATGCCCAGCTGGGTGCGCCACTCCTGCTGCAGGAACTGCGCGACGAGGGTGTGGCCCTCGAGGGTGTTGTAGCTCACGCGGAACCGCGGGAAGCCCTTGCCGCCGGGGTAGCCGGCCTCGGCCAGCAGCCGCCGGGCCTCGCCCGGGTCGTAGTCGGGGCCCGCCACGCCGGGGTAGCCGAGGGCCTCGAGCCCCGGCGGCACCAGGGTGTTGGCGGCCACCTGCCCCCCCCGGATCACGAACTTGCCGATGGCCAGCTTGTTGACCGCCAGGCCCAGCGCCCGGCGCACCCGCGGATCGTCGAAGGGCGGCCGGGTGACGTTGAACATGTAGTAGTACACGCCCAGATACGGGCTGGTGTGCAGCTCGCGGAAGCGCTCGCGGCGGTAGCGCGGCAGCACCGACGGCGGCACGCGGCTGTCGAGGTAGTCGACCTCGCCGCTGAGGTACATGCGGTGCGCCGGATCGTCGTCCTGGCTGATGCGGTAGGTCACCTGATCGAAGGGCGCGGGCCGCTGCGGGGTGGCCACGTAGTGCGGGTTGCGGGTGAGCACGATCTGCTGGCCGCTGCGCCACTCGCTCAGCACCCAGGGCCCGTTGCTCACGACGTGCTCCGGCCGCGCCCACTGGTCGCCGTGGGCGGCCACGACGTGCCGCGGGACGGGCGCGTAGGTGTAGAACGCCGTGAGCTGCAGGAAGAACGGCGTGGGCGCCACCAGCCGCACCCGCAGGGTGAGGTCGTCGACGGCCTCGACCTGCACCGCCTCGCGGGCCGCCGCGCGATCCTCGGGGCCGCTGCGGTTGTAGGCCCGCGCCCCCTCGATGAACCACAGGATCGACGCGTAGCGAGCCCCCGTCGACGGGTCGAGCACCCGCTTCCAGGCCCACTCGAAGTCGTGGGCGGTCACAGGCGTGCCGTCGGACCAGCGGCCGTCGGGCCGCAGGGTGAAGGTCCAGGTGAGGCCGTCGGCGCTCACCGTGTGGCCGCTGGCGGCGCCGGGCAGCCACTCGGTGTGGTCGCGGCCGTAGATGTAGAGCCCCTCGAAGGTGTCCCCCACGATCTTGCCGCCCTCGGCCTCGGCGCACAGACCGGGATCCACGTACTCGGGCTCGCCCAGGCTGCGGCTGAAGTGCAGCGGGTCGCGATCCCGGCGGGCCACCGCGTGGGCCTCGCCCCCGCCGGCGGTCTTGCGACAGCCGGGCGCGCAGAGCGCCACGGTGGCGGCGAGGAGCAGCAGGCGCATGGGGATCCGGGGGGGACGGGGTGACAGGCCGTGGTACTCAAGGGCCCCGCGGGCGTCAACGGCGTTGACCGGTTGCGGACGGCGCGGGCTTTCTGCCAAGGTCCGCCGACTTTGTGACACCGCGCGGAGGCGGCATGGGACGCATCGGCTTGGGGCTCGCCTGCCTGCTGGGCCTCGTCGGCTGCGAGAAGGCCATCGGCGACGACTGCGTCACCGACACCGAGTGTGGCCAGGGCCGCAGCTGCGATCGCGCGAGCCGCGGGGGCTACTGTACGGTGACGCCATGCGAGCGCGACACCTGCCCGGCCGACTCGGTCTGCGTCGAGTTCGCCACCCAAGAGACCTACTGCATGGCCACCTGCGGGAGCAGCGATGACTGCCGCACCGGGTACCGCTGCGACAAGGACTCCGGCGCCACCGGGTTCTGCCGCCAGAACAACTGATCCCGCCGTGACCGGCCGTCGCGCCCGCCGCGCGGCCTCCCCCCTCGCCCCCTGGATGGCCGCCCTGTGCGCCCTGGCCGTTTGGGCCTGCGACGGCGGCGTGCCCGATCCCGAGGGCGCCGTGGTGCCGCCCCCCACCCTCAACCCCGTCACCGTCGAGCCCCTCGTGCCAGGCAGCCGCGTGGTGCTGATCGGCTCGGGCTTCCTGGCCCCGCCCGCCGGCGAGACGGTGGTGCGCCTCGTGGGGCGCATCGGCGAGGCCCCGGCCGACTTCGAGTGGCCCCCCAGCGCCGTGGGCGCCAGCCAGCTCCGCCTGGCGGTCACCGATGACGTGGCGGCCCGCTTCCCCGCGGGCGGCGGCCGGTTCGACGGGCGGGTGCAGGTCACGGTGCGCGCGGCCGATCAGCCTGCGGGCCAGGCCGTCGAGGCCCTGCTGGGCTTCGGGCTGAGCGACGCCCCCACCCCCACCCTGGCCGCCGTGACCCTGCCCGCCATCGTCGCCCCCGGCGCCCGGCTGGGGGTCGAGGGCGACGGCCTGATCGACGGCAGCGAGGGTCGCAGCTTCCTGGCCCTCGACGGCACCTTCACCGCGGACGCCGACGGCCGGGTGGATCCCATCGCAGACGCGCGGCTGCCCCTCGTGCAGCGCTTCGACCGCCAGACCGGCGAGGTCTACCTGCGGCCCGGCGCCCTGGGGCTGGCCCCGGGGCGGTTCGACGGCGCGGCCCGGCTGATCACGATCACCCCGGATGGCACGGCGCGCGCCAGCGGGCCCCGCCGCCTCGCCCTGACCCAGGGCCCGCCGCGGGTGGTGGCCCTGACCCCCGACCCCGCCGCGCGGGGCCAGATCATCCGCCTGCGGGGCGCGGGCCTGCTGCCGGGGGATCCCAACGCCGAGACCGCGACGGTGGTGCGCGCCGAGGGGCAGTTCACGCCCGCGGGGCTGCCCACCGAGGCCGTGCGCTTCACCTTCGTGCCCGAGCGCTGGCTGGACCACACCGACGTGCAGCTCGCCGTGCGCTCTGTGCGCGGCCCCGACGGCGCGCTGGTGGGGTTCGGCGCGCGGCCCGGCCGCTTCGAGGGCCAGGTGCAGGTCGAGCTGTTCGCCGGCCAGGAGCGCGCCCTGTCGACGCCGGTGCCCGTGCGCTTCGACATCGGGCCCCCGGCGCAGTTCGTGTACCTGCGCTACCTGCCGGGCTTCCGCGACGGCCTCGCGCAGTTCGGGCTCGCCGGCGCCGAGGCCGAGCTGCGCGCTCAGATCCTGGCGGTGTGCCGGCGGGACTTCGCGGGCCTGCGGGTGCACTTCGACGAGCTGCCGCCCAGTGACTGGGCCGAGTACGTCACCGTCGAGATCGGCGGCCCGGATCCCAACGGCCGTGACCTGTTCGGCCTCGACAACTCGCCGGGCAAGGACACCGGCAACCTGGTGCTCAACGAGCTGCTGGGCGGGCTGAACGCCGAGACCGTCGCCGGCGGCTCGCCCGGCTACGGGGGCGTGTTCATCGAGTCCTTCTTCGCCCTGTCGCCGGGCCACCCGAACCCGGTCGCCCTGGCCGAGCCGCTGTTCGACGAGGTCTTCGGCCCCTTCAGCCCCCGCATCAACCCCGCGGCCGTGCCCCTCCCCGCCGGCGGCCCCCTGGATCCGGACCGCGGCCCCGCCCTGACCCGCGCCGTGGGCGCCCTGGCGAACCTGGTGGGCAGCACCGTCACCCACGAGGTGGGCCACGTGCTGGGCCTCGCCGCGGTGCCGGGCGAGTGGCACAACCCCAGCGACACCGACGGCGGCCTGATGGACCAGGGCCTCGACCGCCCCTTCGCCGAGCGGGCCGCCCTCGACGGCCACCCGCCCGCGCAGTTCCGGGGGGCCAACCGGGCCTACCTGCAGGCCCTGTTCGGCGACGGCGGCGCCCCTGCGCCGTAGGCCATCCATCGGCGGGCCGCGTCGCTGGTGACCACCGCCCGTAAAGTGGTATCCCCCTACGGCCTCGTCTCTCGGCCCCGCGAGCCCACCGCGCCCATGCCCTGCTCCCTTCGCCCCCTGCTGTGCACCCTGGCGTCGCTGCTGTGCCTCAGCGGCTGCATCACCGTGTATCAGCCGCTGTCGGGGCTGCACCGGCCCATCGCCGTGGATGTGGGCGAGGCCAACCTGGCGGGGGTGGCCGTGACCCTGCGCTGCCTGCCTGGCGAGTCGCTGTCGCGCTCCGAGGCCGGCGCCCTGTGCCGCAAGGTCTAGCGGCTGTTCCAGAACCAGGGCGCCACGGTCACCGAGACCACCCAGCGCGGCCCCCTGCCGGCGGCCGACGCCGAGGCCGAGGGGGCCAGCGCTGAGGCGGCCCCGCCCGCCCCCGTGGCCCGGCTGAGCGTCGAGCTGACGGCGCGGCTGCTGCACGCCGAGGACAGCACCATCCTGTTCTTTTGGGACTACCGCAGCGACTACACCTTCGCGCAGGACGTGGTGGTGCGGGACGGGAGCGGCTTGCTGCTGGCCCAGGCCACCTTCACGGGGCGCTTCGTGAACCGGCTGGGCTTCGACGAGACGGCCGAGGCCGAGTTCTCGAAGGACTTCTACGCCCAGCTCAGCCAGCTCGCCTTCAACGCCCGGATCCACCAGGAGGTCATCAGCGAGACGAGCGGGATCCCCCCGCCCTCGCGCGCCCCAGCCCCAGCTGGTGTGCCCGCCGGCGTGCCCGCAGGTGTGCCCGCCGGTGTCCCCGCCGGCGTGCCCGCCGGCGCCCCCGCAGGTGCCCCCGGTGGCGCGCCTGCCGGCGACCCAGGTGGCGTGCCCGGCCCCGCGCCGACGCCGCCGGCCCCGGAGGCCACGCCGTGACCTTCTGGATCTACCTGCCGTCGCTGGTCGAGAACCTCACCGATCCCGTGGACGGCTGGGTCGCGACCAACGACCACCTGAGGGCCATGGACTGCGAGGCCCTGCCGGTGGCGGGGGCCCAGCGCGAGACCCCCGCGCAGCTCGATCTGCCCGAGGTGCGGGCCGACTACCTCAACCGCCGCGCGATGATCTGCCGGGGCCGGCTGCTGCCCCCCGGCGTGCGCGCCAGCCGCGACGACGCCGTGCTGATGGACCTGCGGGACACCGCCCAGCGGGCCGCAGCCGCCGCACCCGAGCCCCTGCGCCGGCGCACGTGGTGGGTCGAGGTGTTCTACCCCCACGTCGAGGTGAGCCAGAAGCTGAGCTTCGCCACCAAGAACGCCCTGCTGGATCGAGGGTTTACGGTCACCGACCGCGTCCCGTCCCTGGCCGCCGCCGACCTGGAG
>JAUHVS010000226.1 GCA_030424955.1 bacterium
GGCCTGCCTGCGGGCGGGCGCGCTCGACGGCTGAGCCGACGCTCAGCCCGGGGCCCGGCGCGCCGGCTACTCCAGCTCGTTGTGCATGAACAGCCCCACCCCCCCGCTGATGTGCCCGTCGGGGTCCACGTTGCCGACCCGCTCGAAGGTCGAGCGCACGCCGTCGCAGTCCAGATCGCCGAAGGCCCGGGCGGTGAAGCCCTGGCCGTCGCTCTCAAACTGGTACTGATAGACGTGGGGGTCATCGATGGAGAAGTCCAGGGCCCGCCAGGTGGGGTGCGCCCAGGCGTCGGGCCCGGGCAGGTGCTTGACCGGGCTGCCGCCCTCACACGCAGGCTGGGCCGGGGTGAGCGGGGTCGAGGGCGGGAAGGCCTTGTGGTCCTCGTAGTAGCCGACCGACCGGTCGAAGAGCCTGCGGAGGTTCATGGTGGCCTCGGCGGTCTTGGACCGCCGCGTGTACTTCATGAAGGCCGGGATCGCGATGCTGCTCAAGATGCCCACCACCGCCACCACCGGCCCGCCGCTGCTGCCCGTGAGCCGGCTGCGCGCCTCGACGCCGAAGGGCGAGCCCGGGTGCGCCGCCGCCACGTCGATGAACAGCCGCGTGGCCGTGAGCTGATCCCCCGCCATCTCGGCGCGGGCGGCCTTCAAGAAGCCGTCGCGGCCGTCCCCGCTGGCGAGCAGCGGCCAGCGCAGCCGCACCTGCACGCCCGTCGCGTCCGGCTCGACCTCCAGGCTCAGCGCGCCGCGCATGGCCGCCGCGGTGCCCAGCAGGGTCAGCGCGTCGCTGGCGGCGCCCAGGCGGAACACCTCGGCCGGCCACGCCGCCGACAGCCCCACGAGGGGGTTGGCGAGGCGCAGGCCGTGCACGCCGCGGCGGCCCAGCACGCCCAGCTCGGCCGGCTGCACCTTGCGGCGGGTGCGGCGGGCCACGTCGGCGGGCACCAGGCCGAACACCAGGGCGTCCCCCACCACCGCGTAGTGCAGGTCGATCTCGCCGCCCAGCGCCGGGGCGTCGGGCACGGTGGGCAGGGTGATCCGCAGGCGCCGCAGCCCGCTGCGGGCGGCGTCCTCGCGGGCCAGCTTGGGCAGGTCGGGCGGCGCCAGGGCCAGCAGCGCGGCCAGCAGCGGCTCGGCGGCGGCGGCGTCCCGCAGGCCCAACACCCCCACCGGGTGGGTCAGGCCGCCATCGGCGGTGATCCACAGATCGCCAGACCAGGCCGCCTGCAGGGCGTCAAAGGCCGCCTTGATCGGCGGGGGCAGGTTGCCCGCCATGGGCGCGAGGGTCTCGAAGATGGCCGGCCCGTCGAAGCCCAGCTTCAGCAGCGCGGCGTTGTGCACATCGATCTGCCCGGCGCCCGCGCTGGCCCCGGCGTCCTTGGGCACCAGCGCCTGCAGGGGGCCACGCATGGCCGGCTTGAGCACGATCCGCGCCTGCAGCGGCAGGTCGGTGCTGCGCAGGCCCAGCTCGATCTGCTCGACGGGCGTGTCCTGCAGGGGCTCGCCGGTGACCCGCAGGTACAGATCGGCGCCGGCGTCGCCCCCGCCCCAGGCCGGGCGGCCGGGCGGCACCTCGGGCACGGCCTCGCTGTCGCACACCGCGAAGGGCGGGCGCAGCGCACAGGTCAGCCGCTTGTGGCCGAGGCTGATGTGATCGGGCCCCGCCAGCACCTCGCTCGCGCCGGCGGCCCGCAGGATGGCCGCGGCCGAGGCCAGCGCCGGGGTCAGCTCGCTCGCGCCGAACACCACGCGGATCTGCCCCGGGCCGGCGAACAGGCCCACGCCCCGGTCCAGCGCGAGGCCCGCCCCCCAGGTGCCCGTCGCGGGCTGCATGGGCCCCAGGGTCCAGGCCCGCACGGTCTTCAGGGCCAGGTCGACGCCGGGCACCCCGCCGAAGTGCAGGGCCGCCAGGTCGGCGATCTCGCGCACGGCGGTGGTGCGGTGCAGCAGCAAGGCCACCGGCGTGCTGGGGGGTGCCCACGCGATGAGGTCCTCGACCAGCGGCGGCGGCGCCTCGGGGGCGGGGCGCGTACAGGCCGTGGCCAGGAGGGGCAGCGCGAGGGCGACGACACGGTGGAGTGCAAGCATGGCGGCACGATGCCACGGGCGCCGGGGCCTGGAAAGGCGGGGCGAATCGTTTGACATGTGGGGGTCGATGGTCATTGATCCCGCCCCTTACCGGGGGAGACCTGAATGAAGTTCAACCACGTCGCGATCGCCGGGCTCGCTTACGCCGAGGCCCCGCATCGCATCCCGTCCAGCCAGTTTGAAGACCAGCTCGCGGCCACCTTCGCCCGCCTCGAGATCCGGCCCGACGTGCTGCGCAGCCTCGCCGGTATCGAGGCCCGCCGCTGGTGGGATCCGGGCACGAAGCCGAGCGACGCGGCCACCCTGGCGGCCCGGCGCGTCATCGACGAGAGCGGCGTGGATCCCAGCCGCATCGGCATCTTGATCAACACCTCGGTGTGCCGCGACTACCTGGAGCCGAGCACGGCGAGCATCGTGCACGGCAACCTGGGCCTGCCGTCGACCACGCAGAACTTCGACCTGGGCAACGCCTGCCTGGCCTTCGTGAACGCCATCGAGCTGGCGGGCATGATGATCGAGCGCGGCGCCATCGAGTACGCGCTGATCGTCGACGGCGAGGGCAGCCGCGACATCCAGGAGGCCACCCTCGAGCGCCTCCAGGGCCCCGACATGACGGCGAGCCAGTTCCGCCGCGAGTTCGCGTCCCTGACCCTGGGCAGCGGCGGCGTGGCCATGCTGCTGACCCACACCGATCGCGCGCCGGACGGCCCCCGCGTGGCCGGCGGCGTGACCCGCGCCGCCACCGAGCACGCCACCCTGTGCTGGGGCCACGCGACCCACATGGAGACCCGCACCAAGGAGCTGCTCTTCGCCGGCGTCGGCCTGGCGCAGCAGACCTGGCAGGTGGCCCGCGCCGAGCTGGGCTGGGCCCCCGATCAGCTCGACGAGCTGGTGCTGCACCAGGTGAGCGCGGTGCACACCGCGACCCTGTGCCAGACCCTGGGCCTGGACGTGAACAAGGCCCTGATGACCTTCCCCGAGTTGGGCAACGTGGGCCCCGCGTCGGTGCCCATCACCCTGCACCAGACCGTGGCCGCCGGCCGCGTCTCCAAGGGCGACCGGGTGGCCCTGATGGGCATCGGCAGCGGCATCAACGTCGCCATGATGGAGCTGGTGTGGTGATCGGGCGCCAGCGGCACAGGAGCGCGCCATGAGGGCGGTGGATCCGACGCTGTACCCCTTCGCGCCCCACTACCTGGAGCGCGACGGGCTCAAGCTGCACTACGTGGACGAGGGCGACGGCCCGCCCGTCGTGTTCGTGCACGGCAACCCCACCTGGTCGTTCTACTGGCGCGAGCCCATCAAGGCCCTGTCGGCGAGCCACCGCTGCGTCGCCCTGGACCACATCGGCTGCGGCAAGTCCGACAAGCCCGGCGACGACCGCTACACCTACACCCTGCAGCGCCGGGTGGACGATCTGGCGGCCCTCATCGAGCACCTGGGCCTGCAGACGGTGGACCTGGTGGCCCACGACTGGGGCGGCATGATCGCCTCGGCCTGGGCGGTGGCCCACCCCGAGCGGGTGCGGCGGCTGGTGCTGATGAACACCGGCGCCTTCACCATGCCCACCGCCAAGACCCTGCCCCGCAGCCTGTGGCTGGCCCGCGACACCGCCCTGGGCGCGCTGCTGGTGCGGGGCTTCAACGCCTTCAGCGCCGGCGCCACCCGCATGGCGGTCAAGAAGCCGCTGGCCAAGGCCGTGCGCGACGGGCTGACCGCGCCCTACGACTCGTGGGCCGATCGCATCGCCACCCTGCGCTTCGTGCAGGACATCCCGCTGAGCCCCAAGGACCCCGCCTACGCGGTGGTGGCGGCCTGCGAGCAGGCGCTCACCGAGGGCCGGCTGGCCGACGTGCCCGTGCTGCTGCTGTGGGGCATGCAGGACTTCGTGTTCGATCACACCTTCCTGGATCGCTTCATCGAGCTGCTGCCCCACGCCGAGGTGCACCGCTTCGAGGCCGCCGGGCACTACATCATGGAAGATGAGCGCGACGCGCTGCTGCCCCTGATGCTCAACTTCCTGCGCTGATCCAGCGCCGCCCCCGGGCGGCCACCCCACGCACACACCGGCCGGCGGGGCGCCCCGCCTGGGAGCGAGCCATGCCCGCGGGCCCCACCAACATCGCCACCGCCCTGCCGCGGCTGGCCGCCCAGCAGCCCGACACCGTGGCGCTGCAGGTGCCCGAGGGCCGCGAGGGCGGCAAGCCGCGCTACGTGGCCATGACCTACGCCGAGCTCGACGCCGCCAGCGACGAGATCGCCCGCGGCCTGACCGCCGTGGGCATCGGCCAGGGCGTGCGCACCGCCCTGATGGTCAAGCCCAGCCGCGAGTTCTTCGCCCTGGTGTTCGGGCTGTTCAAGGCCGGCGCCGTGCCGATCATGATCGACCCGGGCATCGGCCTGAAGAACCTCAAGACCTGCCTGGGCGAGGCCGAGCCCACCGCCTTCGTGGGCATCCCCGCCGCCCACGTGGCGCGGCTGGTGCTGGGCTGGGCGAAGGCCACGCTCAAGATCCAGGTGACCGTGGGGCGGCGGCTGTTCTGGGGCGGGCTCACCCTCGACGCCGTGCGCGCGGCCGGCCGCGCCGCGGGCGACGGGCCCTTCATGGCCCCCACCACCCCCACCGATCTGGCGGCGATCCTGTTCACCAGCGGCAGCACCGGCGTGCCCAAGGGCGTCGAGTACCAGCACCGCCACTTCCTGGCCCAGGTGGACCTGATCCGCGCGGCCTACGACATCAAGCCCGGCGAGGTGGACCTGCCCACCTTCCCGCTCTTCGCGCTCTTCGACCCGGCCCTGGGCATGACCACCGTCATCCCCAAGATGGACTTCACCAAGCCCGCCAAGGTCGATCCGGCCCACCTGTTCGACATCGCTGAGCGCTTCGGCGCCACCAACATGTTCGGCTCGCCCGCGGTGCTCAACACCGTGGGCCGCCACGTGGCCAAGACCGGCGCGCGGCTGCACACCCTCACCCGGGTGATCTCGGCCGGCGCCCCGGTGCCGGGCCCCATCATGGCGCGGTTCCTGGCGGGCCTGCCCGAGGGCGCGCGGGTGCACACGCCCTACGGCGCCACCGAGAACCTGCCCGTGGCCACCCTCGACAGCGACGCGATCCTGGGCGAGACCTGGGCGCGCAGCGAGACCGGCGGCGGGGTGTGCGTGGGCCGGCCGGTGCCCCCCAACGACGTGCGCATCATCGCCATCACCGACGACGCCATCGAGGCCTGGGACGACGCCCTCGAGGTGCCCGCGGGCGAGATGGGCGAGATCACCGTGCAGGGCCCCACCACCACCGAGGGCTACCACGGCCGCCCCGAGAACACGCGGCTCGCCAAGATCCGCCACGGCGACGGCCTGCGGCACCGCATGGGCGACGTGGGCTACGTGGACGACCAGGGGCGGGTGTGGTTCTGCGGCCGCAAGAGCCACCGGGTGCAGACCGCAGACGGGCCGCTCTACACCGTGCCCTGCGAGCTGCCCTTCAACACCCACCCCGGCGTGTACCGCACGGCCCTGGTGGGCGTGGGCCCGGTGGGCCAGCAGGTGCCCGTGCTGTGCGTCGAGCGCGATCCCGACGGCCCGCAGCCGCCCTGGCCTGAGCTGGTGGCGGCCCTGAAGGCCATCGGCGCGAGGTACCCGCACACCGCGGGCATCGCGCACTTCCTGGCCCACCCGGGCTTCCCGGTGGACATCCGGCACAACGCCAAGATCAACCGGCCGCTGCTGGCGAAGTGGGCCACGAAGAAGGGCATCGCATGAAGGCGCTGGTCACCGGCGGCGGGGGGTTCTTGGGGGGCGTGATCGTCGATCAGCTGCTCGCCCGCGGCGCCGAGGTCACGAGCTTCGCCCGCGGCGACTACCCCGCGCTGGCCGCCAAGGGCGTGCGCGCGCTGCGGGGCGATCTGGCGGACGCCGAGGCGGTCGCGGCGGCCTGCGCCGGCCAGGACGTGGTGTTCCACGTGGCCGCGCTGCCCGGCGTGTGGGGGCCCTACGCCACCTTCTACGCCACCAACGTCACCGGCACCCTGAACGTCATCGAGGGCTGCCGCCGCCACGGCGTGCCCAAGCTGGTCTACACCAGCACGCCGAGCGTCATTCACGCGGGCGGCGACGTCGAGGGCATCGACCACACCGCCCCCTACCCCGACCACTTCGAGGCCCACTACCCGGCCACCAAGGCCGAGGCCGAGCAGGCGGTGCTGGCGGCCAACGGCCCCACCCTGAGCACCGTGGCCCTGCGGCCGCACCTGGTGTGGGGCCCCGGCGACAACCACCTGGTGCCCCGCATCGTGGCCCGCGCCAAGGCCGGCAAGCTGAAGCTGGTGGGTGGGGGCAAGAAGCCGGTCGACACGGTGTACGTGGCCAACGCCGCCGAGGCCCACCTGTGCGCCGCCGACGCCCTGGCCCCCGGCGCGGCCTGCGCGGGCAAGCCGTACTTCGTGACCAACGGCGAGCCGCGGCCGCAGGCCGACATCATCAACGGCATCCTGGCGTCGGCGGGGCTGCCCCCCTGCGACAAGAGCATCTCGCCGCGGCTGGCGTACGTGGCGGGCGCCGTGCTCGAGGGCGTGTGGACCCTGCTGCGCCGCCAGGACGAGCCCCTGATGACCCGCTTCGTGGCCCGCCAACTCGGCACCGCGCACTACTACGACATCGAGGCCACCCGGCGAGACCTGGGCTACCACCAGCGGGTGAGCCTGGACGAGGGCTTCGAGCGGCTCGCGGCGGCCTTCGGTCGCTGAGCCTGGGCGCCGCCGCCGCCGTGCGGTAGACCTGGGCCATGGACGCCCCCGCCCACACCCTGGACCAGCTGCTGGTGCTCGAGGCCATCGAGCGCGAGGGCACCTTCGCCGGCGCCGCGCGGGCCCTGCACCGGGTGCCCTCGGCCATCACCTACACCGTCAAGGGGCTCGAGGCCGCGGTGGGCTTCGACCTCTTCGACCGCGCCGGCCCCCGCGCCACGCTGAACGCCCGGGGCCAGCGCCTGCTGGCGGCCGCCCGCGGCGTGCTGGAGCAGGCCCGCCGGCTGGATCACCTGGCGGCCTCCCTGCGCACGGGCTGGGCCCCCACCCTGTCGGTGGTGGTGGACGGCGGCTACCCCACCGAGCCGCTGATGCGCGCGGTGAGCGGCTTCACCGCCCTGGGCGTGCCCACCCAGCTGCGCATCCACGTGGAGTACCAGAGCGGCGTCGCGGCCCGGTTCACCGGCGACGGCGCCGACCTGATGCTGACCCTGGCCTTCGACGGCACGGGCACCTGGACGGCCATCCCCCTGCCCGACCTGCAGATGGTGCTCGTCGCCGCCGCGAGCCACCCCCTGGCCCAGCTCGACGCCGTCGAGCGTGACGATCTGCTGGCCCACGCCGAGCTGGTGGTGCGCGACAGCGCGCCGGCCTTCGCCGAGACCCCCCGCGAGGCGTGGTTCGGCAGCCGGCACGTGGTGCGGGTGAGCGACTTCCACAGCAAGCTCATCGCCATCCAGTGCGGGGCCGGCTTCGGCTGGCTGCCCGACTGGCTCGCCACCCCCCACCTGGCCTCGGGCGCGTTGGTGCAGGTGCCCTTCGACGAGGGCAACCGCTGGACCTACCGCCCACAGCTCGTGCACCGGCGGGACGTGCCCCCTGGGCCGGCGGGTCAGGCCTTCCTGCGGCTGCTGCGCGACGCGGTGGCGGCCTACGGCGCCGGCGGCGCGCCCCCTAGGCTTCAAGAAAACTGAACCTAGGCGCCAGGATTCTCCAATTGTTGTGATGGTGCGCCCTCGCTACCGTCGGAGCCACCGACGGCTTGAGGGGGCGACATGCGCGCACACAGCGACGACCGACGCAGGGACAGCAGGCGCGGGGACACCCGGGGACAGCGGCTGGGGTGGCTGGCGTGCGCGGTGGCCGCCCTGGGCCTGGCCGCGACCGGCTGCTCGGACCCCGAGCCGGCGCCCATCGAGCCAGTGTCCTTCGCCCGGGACGGCGGCCTGGTGGGCCCCGGTGAGGACGCCCTGCCGCCGCTGCCCGTGATGGACGCGGGCGCCGGCGGCGAGGGCGGCATGGGCGGCGCGGGCGGCATGGGCGCGGGCGGCGAAGGCGGCATGGGCGCCGGGGGCACCGGCGGCGAAGGCGGCATGGGCACCGGCGGCGCGGGCGGCGGCATGGTCTGCGGCACCACCACGGCGCAGGCCGAGGTGGCCCGCCGCCCCGTCGACATCCTGTGGATCATCGACTCC
>JAUHVS010000227.1 GCA_030424955.1 bacterium
GCGGTATGTGATCGACCAGTTCCTGATGCGGGGAGGCGCGGTGGTCGCCCTGCTGGATCATCACCCGCCCTCGACGGTGTTCCCGAACATCCTCGTGGACGCGCCGACCGGCCTGGAGCCCCTGCTCGAGGCCTATGGCGTGCGGCTGGACACCCGGGCGGTGGCCCTCGATCGCGTGGACAACCATGCGGCCCAGGTGGGCCGCGACGCGGACGGCCGGCCGCTGTCGGCCAACCACCCTGCCTACGTGCTGAGCCGGGACCTGGCCCCACGCCACCCCATGACCCGGGGGCTCAGCGCGCTGGTGGTGCCCTACGGCGTCCCGGTGGACGCGCAGGCCGCGGCGGGGCTCGGCCTCTCGGTGACCCCGCTGGCGCGCAGCGGTGCAAAGGCCGTGGTCGCCCGACAGGCCCGCTCCCCCGATCCTGTGCAGTACGCCACCCCCACCGCCGATGAGGTCGCCGGGCCGACGGTGCTCGCCGTGGCCGTGCAGGGCAGCTTCCCCAGCGCCTTCGCGGGGCAGCCCGTGCCCGCAGCACCCAAGCCGAAGCCGAACGCAGCCCCCACCGCGCCGGAGCCCCCGCGGCTCGACGGCCCGCAAGGGGAGGGGCGCCTGGCGGTGGTCACGAGCGGCACCCGCCTGCTGGCCGCCGACGCCAACGGCATGCTGCTGCTGCAGAACGCCATCGACTGGGCGGTCACCAGCACAGAGCTCGTCACCCTGAGGGCCCGGGACGCCGACGATCCGCCGCTGCGGATCACCAGCGAGCGCACCCGGCTGTGGGTCAAGGTGGGCAACATCGCCGGGCCCGCGCTGTGCCTCGCCCTGTTCGGTCTGCTGCGCGCCCGCCGCCGCCGGAGGCGCGCGTGAGCCGCCGCGTCTGGGGCTGGCTGGGGCTGTGCCTGGCCCTCGCGGCCGTGCGCTGGGGGATCCCTGCGCAGGAGGCGCACAGCGGCCCGGCCGGATATCGCCTGCCCCCGATGGGCGAGTGGCAGCAGGTGCAGATCGAGCGCACGGGGTGGACCCCGGTGACCCTGCAGCGGGCGCCCAGCGGGTGGCAGGTGGGGGGCGCCCCGGTGGACCGCCACGCCCTCACGCAGCTGCAGGAGGTGCTGGGCACGGGCTTGGGCATCGATCAGCGCAGCGAGGCCCGCACGCCAGAGGCCCTGGCGCGCTTCGGCCTGGGCGAGCACTCCCTGCGGGTCACCCTGACCACGGCGGCCGGCGCCCGCACCCTCACCCTGGGCAAGGTGCTGGATGGCCAGCGCACGTTCATGACCGCCTCGGACACCCCCGAGGGCACCGTCCTGCGGGCGCAGGCCAACCTGCGCGGGCTCTTTGAGCGCCCGCCCCACACCTGGCCGCAGCGCACCCTGTTCGAGCACGGCTTCGCGGCGGTCCAGCGCGTGGCCCGCGTCGAGGGCGAGCGCGTGGCCTGGGCCCTCAGCCGCCCCGCACCGGACCGCCCCTGGGTGCTCACCCAGCCGGACGGCCTGCAGGTGGGGCAGGCCGAGGCCAACGGCGTCGTGAACACGCTGGTGTCGCTGGAGGTGGACCGCTTCGAGGCGGCGCCGGCCCCGTTCACGCCAGCGTTCCGCGTCGAGGCGCAGACCTTCGCCGGTGAGCGGTTCGGGCTACAGGTCGCGCCCGGGCCCACGGGCCTGCGGGTGCAGCCGCTCCGCGGGGGCCCCATCGCCCAGCTGCCGCGCTGGGTCGAGCGCTTTATCGATGTGCCCGCTGCCGATCTACAGGAGCGCCGGCTGCTGTCGGTCGATCCGGCCGAGGTGCGCGCCGTCGCAGCGCGGGGCGACCGCCCGCTGCAGCTCCACCAGGCGCCGGACGGCCGCTGGGTGCTGACGCACCCGGAGCGCATCGATCCCCTCGACCCGGCGCGGGTGCAGCAGTACCTGCACAACGTCACAGACCTGCGCGTTGGTGGGTTCGCGCCCCGCCTGCCGGCGGACGCCTTCGACGCCCCCCACCAGGTCATCGACCTGCGGCTGGCTGACGACCGCACGGCCCAGGTGGTGCTGGGCGCGCGCTTCGGTGAGGGCCGCTACGCCAAGAGCTCTGAGCGAGACGGCGGGGCCTTCGTGGTGGGTGCCGGTGCGCTCAAGGGCGTGCTGCCCACCCCCGATGATCTGCGCCCGGGCGCCCCTGGCGAGGTCAACCCGCTCAGTCCGCGTCCTGCGCCTTGACCTTGCGGTAGTCCCGCCCGCGCAGGGGCTCGAACGCACACATCTCGACCAGGCGGCTGAACACCCGCTCGCCCACGCGCTCCCGGAGGCTGTCGCGCCCTTCGGCGAGGGTGGGGTTGAGGTTGGTCGTAAACAGGGTCGTGCGCCCGGCGTTGTAGCGCTTGCTGATCAGCTCATCGAGCACGCCCAGCTCCCACTCGGTGCCGCGCCCCTTGCCCAGCTCATCCACCGCCAGCACGGGCACCTGCACCAGGTCCGCCAGCGGATCGCCCACCCGGTTGGGATCGCCGAAGCGGGCCTTGAGATCGGCCAGCAGGTGGATGAACTCGATGAACCGCACCCGCACGCCGCGCTTCACCGCGAGGTGTCGCAGGATGGCCACCAGCAGGTGGGTTTTCCCGGTGCCGCAGGGCCCGTGGTAGAGCATGCCCCGCGCCCCCGGCACGAACTCGTTGGCGAACTTGTGCGCCTTGGCCCGGGCGTTGATGAGCCCCCGATCGCGGCCTGGCTTGAAGCTCATCAGGGTGGCGTCGGTGTAGCGGCTGGGGAGCGTGGCCCGGTTGAACTGCTCGATGCGGTGATCGGCGGCCTGGCACGGGCAGGGCGCGACGGCCTCATAGCCAGTCTCCGAGTCCACGCTGATCTGGTAGCCGGTGTCGTCGCACAGCGGGCAGCCGACCTGGCAGGTCGGGCAGCGCGTGGCGTGGGCGAAGGCGCCCACCGGTTCGATGATCAGCTGGGTGTTGCCGCAGGTGGGGCACTCGCGATCGGGGGTCATTCGTCCTCTCCCTCCAGAGCCAGCACCAGCGGCGGCAGGCCCACGCGGCGGCGCACCGCGCGCCAGACCTGGGCCTGCCGGGTGCGCGCGAAGTCGTCGGGCGGCGCCACCCGGCGCTCAGCCGCCAGCGCCACGTCCACCTTCGCCTCGACCACCACCCGCACGTCGACCGGCAGCGTATCCAGCGCCAGAGCCTCGATGCGATGCTCCACCTCGGCCAAGGCTTCCACTGGATCAAGCTCGGGGTGCACCGCGCAGCGCGCGCCCAGGTCTCTCACCTGCCGCCAGGCCTCGCGCAGCACCCCCAGATAGGCCCCCTCGGTCTGCTGGCGTCCGGCCCGCTCGAGCCGCGCGAGCAAGGCCTCAAAGGCGCTACGGATGGCCGCTGGATCGAGCAGGGTGTCGGGCGGAGCGCCGTCATCGCCGCCCTCGCGGGCCCCCACCTGCCGGGCCCGCCAGGCGCCCACGGCGTCCTCGACCGCGGCGGCGGCGTAGGCCAGCCCGCGCACCCGGGGGGGCGCCTCGGCCATGCAGGTGGTGATGGCGTCCACGACGATGTGCAGGGGATAGCCCGCGGTGTGCCAGCGCAGCACGCGGTCCACGTCACGGGCCGAGAGCATCAGCCCCCGCCCGTGGGCCTGGAGAAACGCCTGCTCCACCGCCCGCAGGAAGTCGGCGGGCGGCGGGTGCATCACACGTCCAGGTTCTTCACGTACAGGGCGTTGTCCTCGATGAACTTCCGGCGGGGCTCCACCTGATCGCCCATGAGGATGGTGAACACGTCGTCCGCGCCCTCGCTGTCATCCACGCGCACCTGCAGCAGCGTGCGGGTGGTGGGATCCATGGTGGTCTCCCACAGCTGATCGGCGTTCATCTCGCCCAGGCCCTTGTAGCGCTGGATGTCGACGCCCTTCTTGCCCACCGCCTGCAGGTGGGTCAGCAGCGTGTGGCGATCGGGCACCTCGGCCTCGTGATCACCCACCACCACCACGAAGGGCCCGTCGCCCAGCTCGGCCAGGTGCTCGAGCCCATCCTTCACCAGCTGGAAGGAGCGGGCCCCCTGCAGATCGGCGTCGATGATGGTCTCGCGCTGGCTGCCCTTCTGCCGGCTCGTCGCCACCAGCTGCCAGCGCCCCGTCGGCGCCGCCACAGGCGGCGGGGCGTCGGGCTCGGGCTCGGGGGCCCCCTCGGGCAGCACCGGCACCGCCAGCTCGGCGCGCACCGCGAACCGCACCGGGATCTCCCCCGGGTAGTGGCTGGCGATGAAAGCCGAGAGCGGCGCGATCAGCGCCTCGGCGCCCTGGCGGCTGCGGAAGTCTGCCGCCGCGAGATCGATCTCGCTCGCCACGGCCTCGATCACCCGGGGATCACCGCGGCGCTGCACATGCTCGACGTCCCGGTAGAAGTGGGTCAGCCGCAGCAGCAGCTCCCGCAGCCGGGGCCCCGCGTAGGGCTCATCGTGGCCGGCGACCCGCACCTTCGCCGTGCGGATCGCGTGATCCACCAGGTGGGTGTCGAGGGCCGCGTCGTTCTTCATGTAGTTGACCTGCTTGCCCTTGCGCACGCGGTACAGCGGTGGCTGGGCGATGTACAGGTAACCCCGCTCGATGACCTCCTTCATCTGGCGATAGAAGAAGGTCAGCAGCAGCGTGCGGATGTGGGAGCCGTCCACATCGGCGTCGGTCATGATGATGATCTTGTGGTAGCGCAGCTTCGCGATGTCGAAGTTGTCGACCCCGATGCCGGTCCCCAGGGCCGTGATCAGCGTCGCGATCTCCTGGCTCGACAGCATCTTGTCGAGGCGCGCCTTCTCGACGTTCAGGATCTTGCCGCGCAGGGGCAAGATGGCCTGGGACGCCCGGTGCCGGCCCTGCTTGGCCGACCCACCGGCGGAGTCACCCTCCACCAGGAACAGCTCGGACTTCTCAGGATCCTTCTCCTGGCAGTCCGCCAGCTTGCCCGGCAGGGCCGCCGAGTCCAGGGCGCCCTTGCGCCGCACCAGCTCGCGGGCCTTGCGGGCCGCGTCCCGGGCGCGGGCCGCGCTGATGGCCTTGTCGATGACGCCGCGCGCCGGCCCCGGGTTCTCGAGCAGCCAGGTGGCCAGCTGCTCGGACAGCGTGCCCGAGACGGCCGGCTTGACCTCGCTCGAGACCAGCTTGTCCTTGGTCTGGCTCGAGAACTTGGGGTCGGGCACCTTGACCGAGATCACCGCCGTCAGCCCCTCGCGGGCGTCATCGCCCGACAGGGTGCTCTTCATGCCCTTCAGCAGGTTCTCCTGCTGGGCGTAGGCGTTGATGGTGCGGGTCAGGGCGTCCTTGAACCCCGACAGGTGCGTGCCCCCGTCGCGGTTGCGGATGTTGTTGGTGAACGCGAAGACGTTCTCTTGGTACGAGTCGTTCCACTGCAGGGCGATCTCGACCTCGATCCCGTCGTTGCCCATCGCCTTGTAGTGCATGGGCGGGCGGTGCAGCGGCGACTTGTTCCGGTTGAGGTGCTCCACAAAGCTGCGGATGCCCCCCTCGTACTTGAAGTCGTGCCGGCGGCCCTCGCCCCGCTCGTCGATGATGACGATCTCGACGCCGCTGTTGAGGAACGAGAGCTCCCGCAGGCGCTGCGACAAGATGTCGAAGGAGAACTCGTAGTTGTCCTCGAAGATCTGCGGATCGGGCAGGAAGCGCAGCTTCGTACCCGTCAGCTCGGTGGCCTCGTCCTGGCGCAGATCGGCCTCGGGGGCGCCGCGCACATAGCGCTGCCGGTAGATGAAGCCCTCGCGCTTGATCTCGAGGTCCAGGAACGTCGACAGCGCGTTGACGCACGACACGCCCACCCCGTGCAGGCCGCCCGACACCTTGTACGAGTTGTCGTCGAACTTCCCGCCGGCGTGCAGCGTGGTCATGATGACCTCGGCCGCGCTCTTGCCCTCGCTGTGCATGCCCACGGGGATGCCGCGGCCGTTGTCCTCTACGGTGCAGCTGCCGTCGGTGTGCAGGGTGACCACGACCCGGTCGCAGTAGCCCGCCAGCGCCTCGTCGATGGAGTTGTCCACCGACTCGTACACCAGCTGATGCAGGCCGGTGCCGTCGTTCGGATCACCGATGTACATGCCGGGGCGCTTGCGGACCGCTTCGAGGCCCTTGAGCACCTTGATGTTGTCGGCGCCATACTCGGGTGCAGGCTGCTTGACCGTCTCGCTCATGGAATTCTCCGGGTATCCCTGCGAGCGACCGGCGTGTCCTTCGAGCGAAGAAACACCCCTCGCGTGCGCGCGTGAAGCAAGCCACGGGCCGATCGCATCGCGGGCGGAACCGTAGCACGACGCGGGCCTGTCAACAAGCCCCGTGTGCGACGGATTCAGTCGTGTTTTCGATGATTTGAGCCCGGATCAAGCGTCCGAGACGGGGGGCGACTGCGCTGGGATCAGTCGCGCTGCCGGGCGGGCCCGACCGCCAGGCGGCGGCCCTCGCTCGGCCCCTCGCCCTGGGTGTCCACGCGGGGGTTGTCCCGCAGGGCCGTGTGCACCGCGCGGCGGTCGCTGGAGGACAACCCCTCGATGACCGCCACCTTGCCGGTGCGGGCCACGGCGCCGGCGACGTCCCGGGCCAGGGTCTCCAGCAGCGCCTCGCGGGCCGCCAGGTTGCCGCCCACGTCCAGCACGCAGCGCGCCAGCCGATCGCCCGCCCGGCTCATGGCCTGCGAGGTCAGCAGCGACAGGGCCGAGACCACGTGCGGCTGCTGCCGGAGCGGGTCGATCTCACCGGTCAGCGTGAGCACGTGGGCGTCGGCCTGGGCCTCACCGGGCGTCACGGTGACCGCCCAGCCCATGTGCTTGAACGTGCCCTGCAGGTACGCCACCCCTGCCTCAAGGATCTCGTTGGAAGTCATGGTCGTCCCTTAGCGCCAGCCTCAGCTGATCACGGGCTGCTGGGGCATCATGCGCTTGTACAGGGTGACCTGCTGCACGAGCCCCAGGATGGTGTTGACGAAGATGTAGAGCACGAGGCCGCTCGGCAAGAACAGCATCATGCCCGAGAACATGATGGGCATCACCCACATCATGATCTTCTGCTGGGTCGGATCGCCGCCCGTGCTCGGGTTGAGGCGGGTCTGGAAGACCATCAGCACGCCCAGCAGCACCGGGGTGATGTAGTAGGGGTCCTGCTGACTCAAGTCCTTGATCCAGAACAGGAAGTCAGCCTGATACAGCTCGACCGCGGAGTAGATGGTCCGGTAGAGCGCGAAGTAGATGGGCATCATCAGGATCATCGGCAGGCAGCCCGACAGCGGGTTGACCTTGTGCTCCTTGTAGAGCGCCATCATCTCCTGCTGCAGGCGGACCTTGTCGTCCTTGTACTTGGCCTGCAGCGCCTTGAGCTCAGGCTGTACCTTCCGCATCGCCGCCATCGACTTGTACTGCTTGTGGGTCAGCGGCAGCGTCATCAACTTCACGAGGACCGTCAGCAGGATGATGGCCAGGCCCCAGTTGGGCAGCCAGCCATGGATCGTGCGCATGACCCACAGCATCGGCACGCTGATGGGCGCGAAGAACCCGAAGTCGATGGCGTCCGCCATCGCCGGCTCGCGCCCCTGCAAGACGTCGAGCTTCTTGGGGCCGCCGTACAGCGGCACCATCTGCGAGACCGTCTGCCCCGGGGCCAGCTGACCATCCGCGAGGCCGACCCGGGTGCTCACCAGGGTGAAGCCCGGCGGCACGGCGTCCACCGCCACCTCGGCGGCCTTCGTGCCCAGGAAGAACTCACAGCCCGTCCCGCCCTCGGCCGCACCGGCCGAGACCATGAAGTAGCGGCTGTCGACCCCGGCCCAGCGCACGCCGTCGGTGAACCGGGTGGGCTCATCGTCGTCCTGCAGCGCGTCGGTCAGCGACTTGACGGGCATGCGCTCGAAGTCGCCGCCGTGCTTGCAGATGCCCTCGAAGGCGAACAGCGGGGGGCTGAACATGCTCCCGCTGGCCTCCTCGTCGTTCTGGGCCGCCCGCAGGAGCGTCGAGAGGGCGTAGGGCACGGGCGCGGCGCCTTGGTTGGTCAGCCGCACCGTGACGTCGACGCCGTAGTCCTTGGGGCGCACCGTGTAGACGCGCTCGATCTGCACGTTCTGGGTGGGATCCCGCCAGGTCAGGGTCGCCGAGGTCGGGGTCTGCCTCGCACTGACCGTCGTTCTGGCATCCCTGGCAGGCGAGGACCCCACCGCCGCCGGGCCGGCAGATCGGGTTGGCGGGGGTGCAGCCGTCGTTGTTGTCGGGGTCGCAGGCCTCGCAGAAGCCATCGACG